>AMGN01000001.1:0-10000 GCA_000309865.1 Methanobacterium sp. Maddingley MBC34
TTAAAAGCCAGGCGCTCTCCCAGACTGAGCTACGGGCCCTTTAGAATACCTGATAATGAATCTGAACTTCAGTTACAGGACCCCACATTTCATCTGAATACTCAATACAAAAACAGGGTAGTACATGGTTTGTTAAGCTATTATTTAAAGTTTGGTAATTGCAGATCTGTTAATATTAAACATATTAGTCGTAAGAATATAATGGGGTAAAGAACTGTGGATAATGGTCTAATCCCTTATGTGTATTATGTTTCACATTGAAATGTGCGTGGATGAGTAATTTTAGATTTATAATTGAACCCTGATGAACAAAAATCAACAATTGGGCTAAAATCTGCTAATTTAAAGAAATGTTTCTTTTAATGGAATGAAAAACTGTTTTAATTGATTTGGGTTCTTGGAGTTAAATTAGGGGGATTTGAATCAAAGTAGTTCTGATGGAGAAATATTTAAAATAAGTGCAGGGGAAGGGATTCGAACCCTTGAAGGCCTGCGCCAGAGGATCTTGAGTCCACCCCCGTTGACCGCTTGGGTACCCCTGCATATTATATTCTGAATGGTTGAAGATTACATATTAATTTAACTTTTTTTGGATCCTTTCTCTGACCCTAATTTAACCAATGTGGGCATAACACCAATATGGATTTAATTGAGACTAAAAGAGGGCTGAGATCACCTGATAAAAGTGGTTTGAAAATAAAGCGGGCCCGATGGGAGTTGAACCCACGACACCTTGGTTAAGAGCCAAGCGCTCTGCCTGACTAAGCTACGGGCCCCCTAGAATGCCCGGATAATGAATTAAACCTGATTTGGCTCTCATATCTGGCATGAATGCCCTCACACAAAAGAGGGTAGTACATGGTTTGTTAAGCTATTATTTAAAGTTTAGTAATTGCAAGTTTGGTTGATATTAACAGATTGGCCGTAAGGATTAGGGGTATAAAACTAAAAGGAGTGCAGGGGAAGGGATTCGAACCCTTGAAGGCCTACACCAATAGGCCCTGAACCTATCCCCGTTGACCGCTTGGGTACCCCTGCGTATACCATTGATAGGTGAATATAGTATATAAAATCTACACTTTAGAAAACATTTTTTTTAACATAATTCACCAAATTTTCCTGATTTGAAAATAGGTCTTCAATTTAGGGGTGGTGGTCTTTTGGTGGTGGTCTTTTAAGGGAATACAAATTTTTATCTCAAACTCTTTATCACCAATTACTATATCCATATTAACATCATAATAATACCTGAAAAATGATTAAAATTTTCAAGGGGAGTTCGATTTTATGGTAAAATACTGTACTGAATGCGGAGTTAAAAACGATGACACGGCACGATACTGCAATCAATGTGCCCACCCATTTGAAGGAGCACCGTACCCTGCCTCATACGTAGTTGGAGGCAGTAAAACAAAAAAGAAGGATGAATATAAAACCGTGAAGATCCTGGGGGCGGTTGGGATCATCTTATTCATGCCCCTGACTTTGGGGGCTGGAATCTACCTCATCACCAGGGATGATAAATCTGCCCGCAATGCAGGAATAGCCCTGACAGCCATTAGCATTATCTGGATCGTCTCACTGGTCTTATTCTTCATGATTGTAAGATAAAATCTAAAAATAAACCAGTTTAAGGGGAAATACGATGTTTTGGTAGAATAATCAGGGTTTAGTAGAATAATCCAATCATTTTCAAAATCAAAAGATTTTTCCCCGCATCAGGCTATAAAATAGAATATCTTGAATAATTGAATTGTAGATGCTAAGTCTTGAAATATATTATGTAGATACTAAGTCTTGAAATAATAATTCACGATTAGGTGGAAAACCAGAAAACTCTTATTTGAGGGTTATAATTTGAAATAATTAATTAAGGGAGTTTTTACTGTGAAATGCAAAAATTGTGGGCATGATAATGACTTGGATGCTGCGTTCTGTGAAGAATGTGGTAGTAAACTGGTGGGAGGACAATCCTTTGGAAGAAATCCCCCATCAAAACCTAAAAAAGAAGGTTCAAAGACAACCAACACCATTTTAATAGTAGCCATCGTAGCACTGGTGATCATACTGGGAATAATGGGAGGAATACTCCTGAAACTCCCTGGAAACTCCACCAAAGTAGCAAACAATACTTCTGCTGCCAACAATTCCACAGTCACAGACCAAATATCCCTAACCGCTGGAATTCCAGTTTCACAGGTTCCTAACCTTGCACAGGCAATATCTGGAACCGGAGTTGGATTCAGCACCATCTCTTATGGTGGGGTGACCCTGGATAAGAATCAGTGTCTTTACATATTATCCAAGGGTATTGTGATGATAAACAATGCCCAGACTGGAAATATCCCCATAAACCAGTATAAAGATCCGGATAATGCCTATGGGACTGTTACTTCTGCCACCATCACTAAAACTGAATACGTGGACATGGCCCAAAGAACCTACACTTGGATGGACAACAATGGCCAATCACCCAACTACATTGGAATAACAGTATCCGGACAACCCGATCTATCCCCTGATACTTTACTAGGCCTGTATTCAAAGGTTTTAACCCAATACAAATCAACGGGCCAGCTACCCACAAGTGTAACCCTAACCTAAACTCTTTTTAGGGATAAAATGAGTTATATGCTGAAATAAGAGTTATTGGGTAAATTAAGAATTATTGGGTAACATAAAATTATGAGGCTTAAAATGGGGAAGAAACTTCAATTATTTTTGGTACTGGTCCTTGTCTTCAGTGCAGCGGTAATATCCTCATTTTATTTATTCCCTGTCCAGAAAGCTACCTCAACCGTACCGACCTTCACTAGTGT
The DNA here is from genome assembly GCA_000309865.1 of Methanobacterium sp. Maddingley MBC34. Classification (NCBI taxonomy): domain Archaea; kingdom Methanobacteriati; phylum Methanobacteriota; class Methanobacteria; order Methanobacteriales; family Methanobacteriaceae; genus Methanobacterium; species Methanobacterium sp. Maddingley MBC34. Next base: position 2,820 of record AMGN01000001.1, read on the forward strand.
GGTTCTGGGGGAAACTGAATACGGAACAGTTACCAGGGAGGGCCCCTATGGAAATGCCAGCTCCCCCAACAGGATAGCTTACATAGTAGGTGTTCATCCCCTGGAAAACCAAGCCCATAACGCCCTGGTTGAATCTGTAAAAAGCCAGGATAAATCCCTTAAAAACTGTTACTACATTTACAGGGTCAACGTCACCAGTGATGCTGATGATTACGATCAGGGAAGGGCCAACGGCCAATCACTGGCCCATAACTACGCTGTGCCTGATTTGAAAAACTCTTCAATAGACCTGGCTATTGATGTGCACTCCAACGAGGGTAACTATCAGGAAAAATGGTTCCTGTTCATCCCTGGCCAATCTGAAAAAGCAGAATCAATTGCATATGCCATTAAAAATGAGACCACCTGGTTAACAGTTTACAGTCCTCCTAACCCTACCAGTCCTTCATATGTAACTCTTCCCCTGATCCAGGCTGGGGTCCCGGCAATTATCTATGAAACATACACCTATGAATCAGTTGAACAGACTCAAAAACATGCTGATGAGATAGTTTCAATCATAGATCAACTTAATTTGAGTTAAAATTGTTTTGTTATTGTTATTGGATGAAAAATATTTTTAAAGATTGATCCGATTGAGATATGGCTAATTATTGGGGTAATGGTTAATTATTTGATTGTGGTTAATTATTGATGTCAATTCTGATTGGTCAATTCTAATTATGGCTAATTAGATAATGGCAGGGTAATTAAAATATAGCTACTACATTCTGCTGACCATTAAGTACATTATCTTATTTAACAATTGTTGAAATAACTTCTTACAGACTGAAAAAAATTCTACAGGTGATTAATATGGTAATGAACAAGGAAATGATGGATGCACTAGAAAAAAACAACATAGTATGGTTAGCAACTGCCAATAATGAAAGTACTCCTAACCTGGTCCCAATTGGATTCGTCAGACCGTTAGATGGTGAAACAATCCTCCTGGTGGCTAACTTCATGAACAAAAGTTTTGAAAATCTTAAAAATAACCCACAGGCAAGTGTAGCGGTTGCTGATATTTCTGAATGCCCCTACCAGTTTAAGGGTACTGTGGAGATCCACGAATCTGGTAAATACTTCGACGATGCAGTCCAGTGGGCTAAAAGCGTTATGACTCAGTTAGCACCTAAAGCAGCAATTTTAATGAAGGTAACTGAAATATATTCAGTACAGCCCGGTCCAGATGCTGGTAAAAGAGTTGATTAATCCTAAAAACAGTATTGTGGTGACTTAATCATCATTAACCCTTTTTTAAATCATATTTTAATATCATTATTTTTATTTTCGGAGTGTATTTAGTTTTTTTAGTGGATTTTATCTTAAATAATCAAATATTTAAAAAGCAAATTCACAAACCAGGCAGCGGTGGTCTTTCTCGTAAGGATCAAGGTCCATTTTATCCACTATCCGGAAGCCGTGTTCTTTTAATTTGGATGCTTCCTCACGGAATATCTGTTTGGGTTTGCGGGTGACATCGATACTCCGGGCTTTTATCATAATCATCCCCTGGCCCTCTTCTTTAAGGAACATTCGCATGTTGTCCATGAATATTTCAGTCTGGTGGGGTTGGGCCACATCAGAGTAAACCAGATCCACCTTCTCCACCAATCCCATGTATTTTGCAGGTTTACTGGCATCATCCAGTATGGGGGTCATGTTCTCCCTTGCTCTGCAAACTGCCAGAAGCTCCCTCATCATTCGGGGGGCAAACTCCACACAGTAGATCACACCAGCAGTGACAATATCCGAGATATGGGATGGAGTGGTACCTGCAGAAGCACCCAGGTAAAGCACACGGGAGTCAGCTTCAATGGGGAATGTTCCCAGGCCCTTTAAGAGGGCAGCTGCCAGTTTTGAACGGCGGGGGTCCCACAGGCGGCACTCCACATCCTCATAATCCACCAGTTTCTCCCCGTAAATCCTCACTCCTGGGTTGAGGTTGCAGGTGGCCAAGTGGCCGTCCAGTTCGTACACTCCGGTGAAATTATTATCCAAATCCATATTATTTTCCATGATGTTCCTCTTTAAATATCCTTTATACTCTTTTTTAATTCCCTATAAATTATTGTATTTTAGTAAATCCGTAATGAAAAACTATACTCTTACTGGGTAGTTTTTTAATATGTAAGTTTTAAAATTGGTTAATTAAAGTGTAAATTTTATGCAGGTTCTTTGGATATTGATACCTTGATTTTTGGAACATATTAAATTTTCCAGGATTAATCAGTATACCATGAATTTTCCCTGTTTTTTTAATAATACTGATTTTCCTGCACGTCCTGATAATCTCTCTGGAAGTAGGGTGGGTTCCAGTAGACTTTGGGCCAGTTCCGGTAGAGGAAGTAGAAAATAATCATCCCGGCCACAATCAAAAGAAAGGCAGCCACTCCAATGTTAGGATTAGGTGCTGCCGATACCAGGGCACTGTTCTGCTGGTTTATATTGCTCAATATCTGTGTACCATAGGCCAATAAGTTATTGAGCATGTGGGCGATGATGGGGATGATGATGGTTCCAGTTTTTATGTAGAGGATGCACATCACCAGACCGAAGACAAAGGCCCCTATGAAGTCTGCGTGTAGCAATCCGAAGATTATTGAGGAGGCCAGCATTGCCTTTTTCAAACCCCACTTGAAGGTGAACCGGTGTAGTATCACTCCCCTGAAGAGGAACTCCTCCACTATGGGGGCGGCTATCACTCCGGTCAAAAAGTCCAGGAAGTTCATGAAGGGTGCCAGGGGAGTGTCCTGGGGTGTGTAGAACAGACTGGTGCGGTGGATTTCTCCCAGGATGCCTGGGTCCAGAACCGATATGATGTACCGGCTGAGTTCATTCATACCCAAAGAGAATATGATCACGGCAAAGACAATGGTAAAGAGGGAGAGCCAGTTATAATTCCGGGGGATGTGGCCAATGAAGCGGGAGTAATCCAGATGGATTTTTCGGAAGTTTCGGATCATCCAGTAGGAGATAAGGGCGTAAAATAACAAGCCGAATGTCACAGACCATTCAGCACCATTCAAGAGGCCGAATGATGTAACTATCAATCCAGTCATTACTATAAAAAATAGGATGATCCATAAAACCAGATATCTTATCTTCACTGCTTCAAAGGTGGATTCATTGACCATAATTCCATATTTATGTGCAAGTAATATAAATACATGTTATTAGGTTAATTCATTTGTAGAAACTGAATCAATAAATCATCTGTAGAAAACTGAATCTCAATTAATCATCTGTAAAAACTGGATCCCTATATCATCTGTGGGAACTGAGATCCTGCTATCATCTGTAGAAAACTGAATGTAAGAAATTAATGGTATAGGCAGCAAAATTTCATCTTCTGTAGAAAAATTAGTACTTTTTTTTGGAGGGTTGTGGTGGTGGTGGTGATTATCTATTCTGGTGGTTTGTTGTTGAGTTTAATATCCTGCAGGGTTTCATGGAGTTTCTCATGTGACTTGTCCACTGTTTTTTTAATGGCCTCTGCTTCTCGGTCAATGTTGGAAAGGCACTCCTGGGCCTGTTTCTGGTTGGCTTCCATGGTCTCCTTTAATATGAGGAAGTTGTTCTTGAGTCTTTCCTCCACCCGTCGGGAAAACTGGATGGCATACACTGCCAATATAATTGAAAAAGCACTGGATATAATGGATACTGTAGCCACGACATCTACCATTTAACTCGCCCCTTTAATATTATGGAATGGCCCTTCAAAAAACCACTCTGCACACCAAGAGATACACACATCCCTCACCATTTTTGATAAGTTTTCTAAACTCTTTCACGCAACATGTGATTCATAGGATGGAAATGATTCAAATATGATGGATATGATTCAAATATTCATCCTAATACTCGTAATCGCCCTTCTTAAACCGGAATTTATCCTTTTTTTTCTTCCTTTTTTTATCCTTCTTTTTTTTGGACTTCTCAGTTCGTTTGGGGAAAGGATGTTCCTTGGTTATCTCTTCCAGCCTCTTCTTGAAACCTTCCTTCACTGCAGGATCATATTCACCGGAGAAGTAATCCTTCCTGACTGCCAGGCTTATCTTACTGGCCAGTGCCCGGGATACTTTTCCCCGGATCCACCATCGGGAACCACGCACATCTGGGTGCTGGTAGATCAAACCATGTTTGGGGGGCCGCTCACCCGTTTTAAGGTGACGGAACAGGGCCTTCTCCGCCCCCAGGATCTGAACAGTACTGGAGGGTAAAAGGGCCAGTCGCTTAATACCTCCGGTGTGGGCGATGATTTTAGCTCCCAGGGAGCCACCCAACAGATCTCGTAAGTTAGGGGCCATTTCCTCCATTTTGGCGTCAACATAATTCGTGGTGGACTTCTTAGACTCTTGAATGGACTGGATAGTCTTGGCAAAACCCTGGATTACCTCCAGATCAGATGGAGATAACTCAGCACCCAAACTCATTCCAGACTCCATCTTTTCATTTGAAACCCCTGAACTTATATTAATGGCACCGGAGTTTATAATTGATTCACGGTCCCCGTACTCTGCTACCAGCTCCACGTACCGGGTGTGGTCCCGTACTTCATCCATTTCAGGGAAGTGTACTGGATACCACTCCCGTATCCGCTCCACCAGTTTAACCTCTGCCTCCTCCAGCTCCTCAATGGCATGAATGGCCTGGATAATCAGAAGATCATCAGACAGAGAGGCTTCCTTCAACTTCCTCTCAGTAACCTGGAGGGCTAATTTATGGATGACACCCCACAAATCATTTGATGAATCCAGAAAACCAGTTTCATGGAGAATTTCCCCCAGATTACTCCTCAGGTAATCCCCACCTTTACTGGGGATCTGGAAAGTGAATTTAGAATTATATTTAATGTCCTGATAATGATAACTGCTCCGGGAAGTCTCGATAATGATCTCATCACAATCTTTACCCACTTTTTCCAGAAAACGCTTCTCCTCCGGGGTCACGTCCTTTTCTGCCATTTGGAACCATTTTTCCAGGAGTTCTGAGTGTGGGAAAAGTTCATAATCCAGTAGGTTAAAATCTTCATCTAAGACTAAGAAGCCTGCAAAACAACTAACAACATAACACTTCATAGAATTTAATGTGTACTTGAAAGAATTTAAACCTTCTATCTAAAGGTGTAATCATGCTGGAAACTGAAATATGCCAGATGAAAATGAGAAACCCCACTGTTTTAGCAGCGGGTGTTCTGGGAAGCACGTCCTCATCCCTTAACTGGGTAGCTCGAAGTGGAGCAGGGGCAGTGGTAACCAAATCCTTCGCAGTAGAGCCTAACAAAGGCTACCCCAACCCCACCACTGTGGAAGTGGAGGGGGGCATAATCAACGCCATAGGTCTATCCAACCCAGGAGTGGAAGTATTCAAGGGGGAACTGGAAAAACTGGAGGGTAACGTCCCACAGATTGCATCAGTCTACGGTTCCACACCAGAAGATTTCTCTATGGTGGCCAGTCAGGTGGAAAACCTGGTGGATGCCCTGGAACTTAATGTATCATGTCCTCATGCCATGGAAGGATGCGGGGCATCAATAGGCCAGGATCCAGATCTAACTCGCAGTATTGTAAAGACAGTTAAAAGTTCAGTGGACACTCCGGTGATTGCCAAGCTAACACCCAATGTAACTGACATCGTGGAGATAGCACAGGCAGCAGAGCAGGGTGGTGCCGATGCATTGACTCTAATCAACTCCCTGGGTCCGGGTATGAGGATCGACCTGGAAACTGCTCATCCCATACTCTCCAACCGTTTCGGTGGAATGTCCGGTCCGGCCATAAAACCCATAGCCCTGCGCTGTGTATACCAGGTCCACCAGAACGTTAAAATACCCATAATGGGTGTGGGTGGTATAACCAACTACCGTGATGTGGTGGAATTTCTGTACGCTGGAGCCAGTTGTGTTCAGATCGGAACCGCAGTCATGTACCATGGACTGGAAGTCTTTCGGGAGATAAGCACGGGCCTGGAGAAGTTCATGAAAGAGAAGAACTACCAAACTGTGGAGGAGATGGTGGGACTGGCCCACCAACAATAAGAATGGAAGGTGTCAACTCATGTCAGGGATGAATACTATGCATGTTCCACAGGTACTGAAAATCAAGAGGATAGTTGAGGAAACACCCACGGTGAAAACCTTCTATTTCCCCTGGGAATTTAAAGATGAGATTACCGGCCAGTTTACAACTTCTGCCAAGTTTCCAACTCCAGGCCAGTTTTTAATGGTCTGGAATTTCCAGGATGAGAAACCCATGTCCATATCCAGTATCGATCCAGTCAATGGGGAGATCGGTCTTTCGGTGAAGATGGTGGGCCCCTTCACCCAGTCACTGCACAAACTACAGGAAAACGACCAGCTGGGATTAAGAGGCCCTTACGGTAGGGGTTTTGTGATCGCAGGTTCCCGGGTCCTGGCAGTAGGTGGGGGTATTGGAATGGCACCGGTGGCAGGCTTCACTGAGGAAGCCTGTAGTAGGGGTATAGAGGTGGACACCATCACTGCTGCCACCACCCAGAGTGAGATACTATTTGCAGAACGCCTGGAAAAGGCAGGTTCCCGTGTATTCCCCACTACCGATGATGGAAGTCATGGTTTCTGTGGATTCGCCACGGAACTGGCAGAGAAACTCATAAAAGAAGGAAAGTATGATATGGTAGTGGCCTGCGGTCCTGAGATCATGATGAAAAAACTATCCCTCATCACCCAGGAAAATCAGATCCCGGCACAGTTCTCCCTGGAACGCTACATGAAGTGTGCCCTGGGAATATGCGGCCAGTGTTGTGTGGATGATGTGGGCTGGAGGATCTGTGTAGAAGGACCGGTTTTCTGGGGAGACCAGCTCAGCCTGATATCCGAATTTGGAAAATATCATAGGGATGCTTCTGGCATAAAAAATCAGTTTTAAAAATTAGATTTTAGCAATTAAAATTTCATATGATTATTATAATCAAAAGTTAAAGATAAATTAATATTGTAATTAAAAATTTAGGTCTAAACTGAAGTTATAATTAAGTCTAAACTGACACTATAATTTAAATCTAAATGGATAATGTAATGTAAATTTAATATTATAGGCGGTTACAATTATTTTAGATTAAAATATAGGGATTGATCGCTGGAAACTGGAAAATAATGA
>AMGN01000001.1:15000-24889 GCA_000309865.1 Methanobacterium sp. Maddingley MBC34
CAACCTGGCCAACATCGGACCACTCATACTGGCTGGATCCAATGGAATCACCAAATTCCCTTTATTTAAGATGTTCGGCACCCGTTACGGCAGAAGAGTTGAGGAAGAAGTCCACTGGGCAGGTAGGAAATTGGAGGGAACCTTTACTGATCATGCCTGTCTGGATGGTGAAAGTCCCAGGAGTGAACTGGAGCCCTTCCTAAAAAGATATATCAAAAGTTGTCTCAATAATAAAACTGAGTATAAGGTTTAACTACATCACTCATTATTTTCATAGGAGGAATAACCATTAAGATGATGTGCGGATTGGAAATCCATGTTCAACTTGAAACAGAATCAAAACTGTTCTGCACCTGTCACACTAACTACCAGGAGGCAGCTCCCAATACCAACGTATGTTACGTCTGCTTAAACCAGCCGGGAGCCAAACCATACCCTCCAAACCAATCAGCTCTGGACGGGGCAGTTATGATAGCTTTGATGCTGGGCTGTAAGATCAGCCCAGAAGTAACCTATTTCATGCGTAAACACTACGACTATCCTGATCTTTCCTCAGGGTACCAGAGGACATCCATACCCATAGGATACGAGGGAGACTTAAACGGTGTGCGCATCAGAGAAGTGCACCTGGAAGAGGACCCTGGTCAGTACAAGCCAGATATGGGAATTGTTGATTTTAACCGATCTGGAATACCATTAATCGAGATCGTAACCGAACCAGACATGACATCCCCTGAGGAAGCCCGTAAATTTTTAAGAGAACTTATCAGGGTCTTAGAGTACAGTGGAAGTGCCCGTGGTGAGGGTACCATGCGTGCTGATGTGAACATCTCCATGGAGGGCGGTAAAAGAGCGGAGATCAAAAACGTGAACTCCATTAAAGGAGCTTACAAGGCCCTGCAGTTTGAAATGGTAAGGCAGAAAAACCTCATAAAGAGGGGTATTGAGATAAAACAGGAAACCCGTGCTTTTATGGAGTCACAGATGATCACCGTGCCCATGCGTCTTAAGGAAGAAGCAGAGGACTATCGTTACATACCCGACCCAGACCTTCCACCAATGATTGCCGAGGAAGAAAAAGTAGAGCTCATCCGGGAAGAAATGCCAGAACCAGCCCATATAAAAACAGAACGTTTCGTGGAGGAGTATGGCATTAAAAAGGACCATGCTCAGGTCATAACCTCAGAACTGGAACTGGCTGATGCCTTTGAAGATGTGTCTAAAGAAGTAGATCCCAAGTTCGCTGCACTGTGGATGAGGGATGAACTCAAACGAGTGCTTTACTACAACAAACTCAACTACCGGGAAAGTGAAATAACCACGGCCCAGCTGGTGGAGTTACTACTGATGTTGCAGGATAAGAAGATCACCACCAAAGCTGGTCAGAGGATCATTGAACAACTACCCAACAACCCTAAAATGCCAGGACTCATTGCCGAGGAAATGGGACTGGTGGGAGTGGTGGAAGATGACACCGTACTCTCAGCAGTGAAACAGGCCATAGAAGAAAATCCTGAAGCTGTTTCTGACTACTTTGAAGGTAAATCCAAGGCTTTAAACTTCCTGGTGGGTCAGGTAATGCGACTAACTCGTGGTAAAGCAGATCCGGCAAAGACCAACCAGATGGTTGTAGAAGAACTTAAATCATGGGAATAAACCATTAGCCATGGGTAAGACTGTGTGGGGGATATCATCAAATTAGAATTTATTTGATTAATTCAACTTTAGATGTAAGAGTAAATTCAACTTTAGATTGGTAGACTAATTCAACTTGGGGTTTAGACAGATTAAATGGCCAAGCGAATCCTGGACATGCTTAGATGGCACCCGGAAATGAAGATGGAATATTGCAGGGTTACCTATTTACATCGGGGGAGTGAGGGTAACCTTAAAACCATCCCAGCCACAGATATTCAAACTTTAGAAGGAGGATTTATGATTATGGTTGATGGAGCTATGATTCCCTATCATCGTATAGTTAAAATAGAATGTGATAACAAACCAATCTGGAAGAAAAGTCCTAAAAAGGGAGGTTTCAGATGACCACGTCCACTCTGGTTAAAGATTACATGACCCGGGAGGTTATAACTGTCACCCCGGAAACACCCAATGCCGAGGTAATCCAGCTCATGAAACAGACCGGGCACGATGGATTCCCAGTTAAAACCAATGGCGAAGTCATTGGGATGGTAACCGCCTTTGACCTCCTCCTGAAACCATGGGTCCATGAGGTTAAGGATATCATGTCCACCGATGTGGTGGTGGCAGACCAGTCCATGTCCCTCAATGATGCTGCTCGGGTACTATTCCGTATGGGAATCTCCCGAATGCCAGTTATCAGTGACGACGGTGCCCTGGTGGGAATTATCACCAACACGGATATTGTACGCTCGCATATTGAGCGTTCCACTCCCATGAAAGTGAGGTACTTTAAGAAAACCCTGGAACAGTTGTATAATATCAGAACACGACTGGTTCATGAAAAAGTGCCCATTGATGGTTTAAGACCCACTCAGAACCGTGTCTATGCTGATGAACTTCAAGGACGTACCTATGAACTTAAAAGGGGACTGGCAGAGCCAACTATCGTGGTAAAAACAGGTAATCGTTTTGTTCTGGTGGATGGCCATCACCGGACTGTTGCTTCCCGTAAACTGGGATACAAGGAAATAGACTCCTACGTTATAAAACTGGATCAGGATATAAAGATGGGAATGGAGAAAACCGCGGATAAAGAAGGTATTTTCTCCTTAGATGATATAGAGATCATTGATGATGCCCAGCACCCCCTCATAGCCATAACCGGCCCATTGAGGAAGGATGATAAGGAGATTAAAAAATGAATGATAAAATCATCAGGGAAGTCTACCAGGTCCTGGAGAATAGGAGGGACCACCCAATCGACTCCTACACTTCCCGTATCATGCAGGATGATGATAAAAAAGCCGAAGATAAGATCCTGGAAAAGGTAGGTGAAGAGGCTGCAGAGGTTATCATCGCCGCTAAAAATGATGAAAACCTGGTCTATGAATCTGCAGATCTTATATTTCACACTCTCCTGCTCTTGGTTTATAAAGGAGTGGACCTGGATGATTTGTATCAAGAATTTGAGAGAAGAAGGGGTTAAAATCATTTTTTGAGGTTTAATTTATTTGGAAAAATTTTTATTTATTATTTTTATTTTACAGGCAAAAACTTAATCATTTGTACGTACAATTGATTATTTACTAAAAAAGTTTTTATTAGATCTGTGAAGTAAAGGGTGTGGAAAAAAATGGAAAAAACAAACCTGGGTAAAAACTCATTCATTTACCCCATGCCAGTAACACTTCTGGGCACTAAACATGGGGAAACAGCTAATTTCATGGCATTAGGATGGTTAAGCAGGGCTAATGGAAATCCCCCTCTCCTGGTTGCAGGGGTAAACAAAGCCCATCTCACTAGTCAGCTTTTAAATGAAAATAAGGCATTCAGCATTAACTATCCTACAAAAGATATGATTAAGGAAGTTGATTATTGTGGGATGATATCTGGACGAAAAGAAGACAAATCTCAGCTTTTCACAATTGAATACGGTGAAATGGAAGACTTACCGTTGATAAAGGAGTGCCCACTCTCTCTGGAATGTAAACTGGTTGATGTTTATGAAATGCCAACCCATAATCTGTTTATAGGGGAAATAATTGCTTCTTATGCTGATGAAAAGATCTTAACTGATGGAAAACCTGATATGAGCAAACTCAACCTTTTACTTCTCACCATGCCTGATAATAACTACTGGACTGTGAAAGAAAAGGTGGGTAAAGCCTGGAACATTGGACGAGAGTTAAAAAAATAAGATCAGGTTAATTAAATTTTTTAAAAGTTAATTAGTAATTTAATCAGTATTTAACCATTAATTTCTAATTTTTGGTTAGTTTAAGTTGAGGATGTCTCATGTTGTACCGTGAAATGGGTAAAACTGGTGAAAAAGTTTCCATACTGGGTTTTGGATGTATGCGGCTGCCGATTAAGGGTAGTTATGATAGGATTGACGTTGAAAAATCGTCAAAGTTACTGGATCATGCCCTGGATGTGGGAGTAAACTATCTGGACACAGCATACCCTTACCATGGCCTGGGTACCTCCCAAGGAGGAGCCAGTGAAGTATTCCTGGGTGAATACTTCTCTGAAAACAACAGAATAGATGAGGTTCATCTGGCCACCAAACTACCCACCTGGCTCCTGGAAGAGGAAGGAGATATGGAACGATTCTTAGATGAACAACTCCAGCGTCTGAAGACGGACTGTATTGATTTTTATCTCTTACACTCCCTTAAGGAGAAACAATGGTTCCACCTGGAAGATCTGGGTGTTCTGGAATTTCTAGACTCGGCAGTTTCAGATGGACGTATAAAGTACACGGGTTTCTCCACTCATGATGAAACCAGCTTCGTGAAGGAAGTGGTGGATTCCTACCAGTGGGATATGTGCCAGATACAGTACAACTACCTGGATGAGAATATTCAGGCAGGTTCAGATGGCCTGCAATACGCAGCAGGGAAAGGATTAGGTGTGGCGATTATGGAACCCCTTAAAGGTGGTGTTCTGGCAGATTACGTACCACCTGAAGTGCAGGAGATATGGGATGGTGCTCCATTGAAGAGAACACCTGCTGAATGGGCATTACGTTACCTTTGGAATATTCCAGAGATAAGTGTGGTTTTAAGTGGTATGAACACCATGAAACAGCTGCAGGAGAACCTGAAAACTGCAGAAGAATGCCTACCCCACTCATTAACTTTAGAGGAAATGAAGATAATGGAGGATGTGAAACAGGTTTATCAGGGTAAAATCAGTGTGGAATGCAGTAAATGTGGTTATTGCATGCCCTGTCCCAGTGGAATAAGTATTCCTCAATGTTTAAGTTATCTGAACCAGGCAGAAATGCTGGAAGACTATTCTGAAGTGAAAAGCCAGTACTACTTCATGTTAAAGGACACACAAAGGGCAGGAAACTGTTTAGAGTGTGGGTTGTGTGAAGAGCTATGTTCTCAGCACATCCCCATCCGTGAAGAATTGAAGAAAGTGGAAAAGAAAATGGGAAGTTAAATTAGGTCATATTTCACCCAAATAATTAGGTAATATTCAACATAAATAATTATTTTTTATTTATGAAATATTTTTTTCCAGTTCAGTGGCAGCGTCATCAATTGCTTCAGTTAATTTAACACCTTCTTCGCATCCTAATATTTTAGAATAACGTTGATTGAGACTTTCCCAGCATTTATCAATCTCCTTTTGGAGATCAATTCCCCTGTCTGTGGGATAAAGATAGGATAATTTTCCCTCTATTTTTCTTTGAACCAGTCCTCTTCCTTCTAGTTTGTCAATGAAACGGGTGGTGGTGGATGGTTTGATGTTCATGATTTCTGAAAGCTCTTTCTGGGAAAGACCGGCCTGGCGATTGATATTCATAAGGGTCAGAGCATGTGATGGTGAAAGACCAGTTTTGGTAAATTCTTCCTCTGCCATTTTGTTAAGAATACGGTTAAGTTTATTACTGGTGAAGTAAAGGCAACTGCACATGACAGGGCATTGTTTTTTTTCATTCATTTCTTTCATGATCAGGACACACCTCTAGTGATCAGTATGTTCATCTTTTTTTATTAAGATTTTTAGGTAAACTATATATATCATTGCTTGTACATACAACTATACTTTTGTAATTAAAAAACCATGAAAAATTCCACAGAAAAATGTGGGGGAAAAATATTGAAGAGTTTAAACAATGAAATATGCGTAAAATGTGGTATATGTGCCGTAAACTGTCCAATGGGTCTGATAAAACTCAATGATTTTCCTGAAATCTCTGAAGAAGCTCAGAATTTATGTAACAAGTGTGATCATTGTGCTGCCATCTGTCCAGAAGGGGCAATTGGATCTTCAGATTTTGAATTGGGAGCAGCTGGAACCATACCTCTCATTAATCCTGAAAATATGGCCCTGCATATGAAATCGCGAAGGTCGATACGTAATTACAGTAATAAACCCATAAAAAGGGAAACACTGGGAGAAATATTTGAAATTATCAGATATGCACCCACTGCAAGTAATGGTCAGCCAGTGCAATGGACAGTAATAAATCATCCTGAAAAGGTTCGTCAGATAAGTGCCAGAACCATAAAATGGATGAGGGAGTTTTCAGAAAGGAATCCCTCTTTAACTGATAGAATGTCCTTTGAGGGGATGACGAAATCATGGGATCAGGGAGATGATCCAATCCTTAGAAATGCCCCCTGTTTGGTGGTGGTTCACGCACCTTCTGACAATAGAATGGCATTTACCGATGGTATAATCGCTTTAACTCATCTTGACCTGACTTTGCCTTCCTTTGGAATGGGTGGATGCTGGGCAGGACTTTTAAACATAGCCTGTAACCAGAACCCTCTTCTGAAGAGTGTAATGGGAGTCCCTGAAGAAAATGCAGTCATCTACCCATTCATGGTGGGTTATCCCAAGTACCAATACCAGAAAATCCCTGAAAGAAACCAGCCAAAAATAATATGGGAATAGGAAAAATAGGATTGGAATTTAAAAAAGAATTTAAAAGGTTTTAAAATGGGAAAACCCCTTCTAGGATGTTTCATGTGGAGGGGGCAAATTTGAAGTGTGAGTAAATAGATAATTAATAGTAGAGAATTTTATGGAAAAAAGGTATGGATAGTGATAATTTTTAATGGAGGGTAAGAAAATGAATGTGTTGATAATATACGCACACCCTGAGAGTGAATCCCTGAACGGGACCTTAAAAGAACTGGCATTTGACACCTTAACTGATGAAGGACACCTGGTGCAAGTATCCGACCTTTACGATATGAAATGGAAGGCAGTCCTGGATGAAGATGACTTCCCCGAACGGATGAACACGGAACTCTTCAACCCCATAATGGAACAGCTCAATGCAGTGAAAGAAGGTGCCATACCCCTGGACATTAAGGAAGAAATGGACAAAGTTCTCTGGGCTGATGTAATCATATTCCAATTTCCCATCTGGTGGAGTAATTTCCCTGCCATCCTGAAGGGATGGGTGGATCGTGTTTTCTACAATGGATTTGCCTTCAACCTGGCCGAGATGCAACTATACGGAAACGGACCCTTAAAAGGCAAGAAAGCAATGTTATCATTCACCACCGGAGCACCCCGCGAACTCTACACCGATGAAGGACCACATGGTGAGATTGAAGTTCTGATAAACTACTTCAACCATGTTTTGTTTGAATTCGTGGGCATGGAAGCTCTCCCCTACTTTGCAATTTTCGGACCGGGAGACATGTCTGAGGCAGAACGTGAGGCAGAACTGGATAGGTTCCAGGAGATCATTAAAAATATTTAATATTCAATGGGAGTTAGGACTATGGATTTTCATGATTTAATTAAAAAAAGATACAGTGTACGTGGTTACCAGTCAAGGGAAGTGGAAAAAGAAAAACTGGAAAAAGTACTGGATGCAGCACGTCTGGCACCCACAGCAGTGAATAAACAGCCATTCTGCTTCATTGTAATTGAAACTAAAGGTAGAGAAGATGAATTGAAACGTATTTACCATGCGGACTGGTTTAGTGAGGCTCCTCTGGTTATTTGTGCCTGTACTGTCAAATCAGAGTCATGGACACGTAAGGACGGTCGTAACTACGTGGAAGTGGATACAGCCATTGCCATGGACCATCTTATACTGGCCGCCACTGAACTGGGACTGGGAACTTGCTGGATAGCAGCTTTTGATGTTGAGGCAGCCAGGGAAATTCTTAAAGTACCCGATGATGTGGAACCACTTCTATTCACTCCCCTGGGTTATCCTGATGCTGAACCGAGGGGAATGGGTAGGAAAGAACTGGGTGAACTGGTGCGTTACAGGCACTGGTGAATAAAAATACATTTTTTTTAGATGAAATGGGTTAAAAGCAGGTTTAAAAGACTGAATGTAGGTTTAGGGGAGTAAAAGTAGGGTTTAATTAAAAAAATCTGGATTTTAAAAAATCAGGGAGATTATAACCATGAAAAAATCTATAGGAGCTAAAACTGTAACTTACCCCACCCCTGTATTTGTGGTGGGTACCTATGACTCGGAAGGAAAACCCAATGTTATGACTGCAGCATGGGGTGGTATCTGCTGTTCTGTTCCCCCTTGTATTGCCATCTCTTTAAGAGAAGCAACCCACACATATCAAAATATTTTGGACAGTAAAGCGTTCACTATCAGCATCCCTTCAGAAGATTACGTAAAAGAGGCTGATTATTTTGGAATAGCATCTGGAAAGGATGTGGATAAATTCCAGGCCACTGGACTCACCCCTGTAAAAAGTGAAGTGGTTAATGCACCTTATGTGGGTGAGTTTCCCTTTGTTCTGGAATGTGAATTATTACAAAGCGTGAAAATTGGACTGCACACCCAGTTTATAGGAGAAATAAAAGATGTAAAAGTAGATGAACCATTAATTGAGGATGGATCATTAATTGAAAAAATCAAACCACTCATTTACAGCCCAGATAATCTATCATATTATGGTGTGGGTAAATTAGTGGGGAAGGCCTTTTCTGTGGGAAGAGGGATCGAATGAACCAATCGAACATTCCCTAACTTTTTACCTAAATTTTTTTATTCATTAACTTTTCATTCACTAAACCTTTTTTTATTTATTTACCCTGTACTTCCTTTATAAACCGTTCTTTTATTTCTTCAGGTTCCATTGGAATCACTGGAACCTTTGCATTCCCTGCCTGTACTTTCACATGGACAAAAACAGGCCCTTCCATGTCTAGAACCGGGGAAAAATCGATTTTCTCTTCAGATTCAGTATAGAGGATTGTGTTTTTGAATCCTACTCCTTCTGCTACCTTTTTAAGGTCGGTGGTGGAGGAGTATGTGCACTGATTTCCAGTGCTACCGTAACATTCATTGTCCAGCACCACCAGCACCAGATTCTTGGGGGACTGGTTGTAGATGGTTACCAGGCTGCCCAGGTTCATTAAGAGGGATCCGTCACCATCAAAAACAATCACTTTCCTCTCCTGGGCCATGGCCAGTCCCAGGCCGATGGAAGAGGCCATACCCATTGATCCCATCATATAGAAATGTTTGGGGGAATCGTGCACATGGTAAAGTTCCCTGGAAGGGAATCCTATATTGCCAATAACCAGTTCATCTTCCAGCTGACTGGTGATCTGTTCCAGGGCTTTTATTCTTTCCATTTTTTTCTAGTCTCCCTTTAATTTTCCCATATAAAATTTAGTGAAATTTTAAGTTTATTTAATGTTTAACTGATTATTTAGGTTCATTAAGTTAATTTACCAGAAACCGATTTCAAGCAGTATTCCCAGTGGTGATCCACCTAATTCTGCCAGTAGCCATGATTCTGGTATGAGTTTAAAGGCTTCTTTCGGTGTTTTGGGATTTATGTAGGCGATCTTTAGGGTGTCCAGTATACCAATGGTTGCTTCTCCCATGGGAACCTGTGCACCCATGAACTCTCCTTCAGTACCTCGATGGCTTATAATCATGAGTATGGGGAACTGGTAAAGTTTAAAAAGTGAGGCCAGTACATTCACTGAGTTTCCCAGTCCGGAGTTTTGCATAAGGATGGCTGGTTTTTTACCACCCATGTAAGCTCCTGCGGCTATGCCGAATCCTTCCTCCTCCCGTGTAACTGGAACATGGATAATTTCCGGGTCGCAGTCCACCATTTCCATGAGTTTACCAAGGTTCACACAGGGTACACTGACCACAAAATCGATTCCGGCTTTTTTCAGTCCATCAAACACTGCCTGGCTGCTGTCCATGAAATATTTCCCTCGATACTATTTTTTTTAATTCCCTTAATTTATTCCCTTAATTTATTCCCTTAATTTA
>AMGN01000002.1 GCA_000309865.1 Methanobacterium sp. Maddingley MBC34
CTTAAACTAAGGTTGATCTTAAACTAAGGTTGATCTTAAATCCCAACTTTTTAAACCCCCCATGTTATTTACGTGGCAAATCCACCATGTGGAAGGCATAGTAACGGCTGAATCCACAGTCACGGCAGCGTATTTTAATATCGAACTCATCCACCTCTATGTCATGAATGGTGGCATCTCCACATTTGTAGCAGTTAGCTCCCTTTTCAAGTTTCCATTTTTTAACGGTCATCAGCTTCCCCCCTTTTCCACGCCTTTTATAAGGTAGTAACGGGCTGCGCCGCAGTTAGTGCACCATATTTTAGCCTTGTTCATGTCGATTCTTATCCTTTGAACTGAATTTTCGCCACAATAGAAACAGGGGACTTCTTTCTCAAGTAACCATGTTTCAGCCCTTTCTTTTTCGTGGTCCTGCTTACTGACTATAATTCTGCGGATAGGAACCTCTAAAATAGTATATTTTTCACCTTCCAAAACCTGCATTACTGATTCCACAATTTTATCCGTTTTTTCTTCGTCTACCACACTGCAGACAAGCACTGCATCGGTGGCGTAGTCCTTTATAAGCCCAATAGCAGATTTAGGGTCTTCTTTAACGGAGAACCCTTTCCAGTCCTGAGGAGACATACCCTTGTATTCCAGAATATAAAATCCTGTAATTCCTGCATCAGCAAGGGCATTCATAGCTTTTCCCAGGTTTTCGACCTCTACAAATACTCTAAGATGAACTTTCAATATAACACCCCCATATATTGGTAACAACCATTATACTCATCTATTAAGAATATTAAATCCAGTTTAGGACCTAATATTCCCATATTTTTAAGCCCATTAAATAATTCTAGTGTTATTTATGTTATCAACTATCTAAATAATATTCGTTTTTTAATAACAATTTACTGGACCTTGTTGAACCAGACATAAATAAATGCCACCATAAACATATAAAAATAAACAAGTGAGATTTATGAAAAATCGGTATAAATATGGACTGATTTTATTAATATTAATTTTAATAGTGTTAAGTATCGGCTTTGGTCTTCTGGCAATTAAAAAATCAAAATCAATTAATAAAACTGACCAGACAGTTGAAAGCCTCAACCAGAATAACAGTCAAAACCAGATCAGTGAATCTGGAAACCAGGAAAACACTGCAAAAACCATAACCTGCCCTGACTGCAAGGGCTCAGGAAATGTGGTATGCCCTGAATGTGAAGGCAGAGGACTTTACTATATTTGCAGTGCATGTAACGGTAAATATCACACTTATCTTAACACATGCCCATTCTGTGGTTCTAGAAACACACTGACACAACATGTATGTAGTGAGACCATTAAATGTCCGAGGTGTGGTGGATCAGGCCAAATACCATCTTAGGCCGGATAACCCCTTTAAGGATAATACCGGGAATATTATCATATTTTAGAATAAACTTATTTATTTTAAATTTAGAATAAACTATTTTAGATAGGGTATGCCTCTTATTATTATAGATTACAGGTGTTTTAATGAAAGATAATGACGTATCTGGCTCAATTTATGACTTCATGAGTGATGCAGGGATTGAAGTATCACAACTAGTGGAAGCAGGATTGGAACTTCTGGCAGGTGTGGAAAAAACTGAAGAGCTTGAAATAACGCTGGAAAGACAAATCAGGAAGTCACTGAAAGATATTAATGTTATAGTGTTGATTATTGCTGGTATCAGGGTTGAGGAGGATCTTCTTAATCATCGGATTAAGGGTGTGGATGTGGATGATGATCCAGCCTACCTTTACTCGGATGAGGTTCTGGGGATGGCTATTGCTAACCAGATCGCGGGTACCAAAGCTATTTTCAACTTTAAAAGGTACGATGAAGCAAAACCGGGAATCCTTGGGACACTGGGACCTATGCTGGATGATGTTTTCGCCGGTCTAATTGCCGGTTGCATGTCCAAAATTTTTGAGGAATGAAAAAATGTCCCGGAAAAGTCTCCAGAGGAAGGTTCCCATTTCTTATGTGGGGAAAAAAGATGATGAATCCCAGGTTAGCTGGCATGGTTTTCTGGGCCTGGTATCATTCTCAACAATACTACCCCTAAATATTCACAGCACCATCCAGGAAATGGCAAAGTTTACTTTCATCTGGCCAATAATCGGGGCTTTCATTGGAATTATAGCAGGTGGCTTTGGCTGGCTACTCGTGTATCCCTTACATCTATCTCCACTCTTATCAGCAGCACTGATTTACAGTTTGGTCATCAGCTTCACTGGCTTCCATCACTTGGATGGTCTGATTGACTGTGGTGATGGTCTTATGGCCCACGGAGATCCAGAGAGGAAGATAGAGATAATGCGGGATAAAAGGATAGGCACAGGGGGCTTGGCCATGCTTTTAATGGTTTCCCTGGTGACGGTCGCATCCATAGCCTCCTTATCTGCAGTTTACATCCTACCGGCTATTTTCGTGTCTGAAGTAGCTGCCAAACTTAGCCTGATAAGTTGTGCAACATTTTCTGAACCATTGAATGATGGTACTGGTCAGTACTTCATCAATAACATGGACTGGAAACTTCTCACTGGATCAGTAGCCCTCTGTATCATTTTAGGATTTTTGGGTTTTAACTACTTGGGAGTAACTGGTAATTACACTGGAGTTGTCGGTATACTGGGTGGTTTTGTTTCAGGATTGTTGATGGTACTTATCACCCGGAAGAACTTCAAAAGGGCCAATGGAGATATTCTGGGCGCATCTAATGAGATGGGTAGGATGTTATCCCTTTTATTCATGGTTGTATTCATTTCAGGGAGTGTTTAAATGGAAGTTAAAGTTTTACGATTGGATCATCGCCGGGTTCGTGATGCACGGATCACCACCCATGTATGCCTCACTGCCCGCGCACTGGGAGCATCCGCTGTTTTTTTAAGCGGAGATCATGATAAAAAACTCATGGAAAATGTTCAGGACGTGGTGAAACGCTGGGGAGGTGATTTCCAAGTGGAATACCGTAAAGGTTGGGAAAATCTCCTGGATGAATGGAAAAACAATGGAGGAGAAATAATTCACCTCACCATGTACGGTGAGCCAGTTCAGGAGGTTACCCACAAAATCAGAAGCTCATCCAAGGATAAACTGGTGGTGGTTGGTGGTTCACGTGTCCCCAGTAAGGTGTATCAGGAAGCAGACTGGAATGTTTCGGTGACCACCCAACCTCACTCTGAGGTTTCATCACTGGCCATATTCCTCCACATGCTGCATGATGGGAAAGAACTTGATTTAGAGTTTGATGACGGAGATATGAAGGTCATACCCACAGCCAATGGTAAAAACGTCCAGATAAAACACAAACAAGATAAAAATAAAAACGAATAGAAATAAAGAATGATTATGTGGATGGACAATGAAAGAAGGATATAATATAGATGATTAGAGTTCTATTTTTTAATTTAGGGTTCTTTAATTGAGGTAGAGTTACAACCATTAATTAATTTTGAACCACATTTAATCCTTTTTAAATCATTTTGATTCTAATTATTTTATCATCACCACTCTGGGGAACTCCCCTACCATCACGATTGGAAGTTGTGATGTAGAGGTATCCATTGTGCTCAACCACTTCCCTTATTCTCCCCAGTTGCGTGAAAGTTGCCTTTTCTCCCATAATACTTTCCCCATCATTAGATAGGGTGATTTTTCTAAGTTGAGTGCCTCTGAGACCTGCAACATAAAGGGCACCTTGGTAGTATGCAATTCCTGAAGGAGCAAGAGTAAGTTCTGTGTAAGCCCTGAGAGGTTTTATATAACCCTGTGACGTTTCATTACCCTCATAAGTTGGCCAACCATAGTTTCCACCCTTGATGATAATATTTACCTCATCATTGCGGGTTTGACCATGCTCTGATTCATACATGGTTCCATTCTTACTCCAGGTTATACCCTGAGGATCACGGTGCCCGTAGCTATATATGTAAGATCCAAATGGATTATCTTCAGGTATGCTACCATCCACGTTAATACGAAGTATTTTACCACCCAATGAACCTAAATCCGGGGCCAATTGTGAATTACCTGCCTCCCCCGTGGTTGCATAGAGTTTTCCATCTGGTCCAAACTTCAAACGTCCACCATTATGTATGGATGATGCAGGGATATTATCCAGAAGAACTGTTTCATTGGATATCTGTTCTCCTACCAGTTTAAAACGAGAAATCCGATTGTAATTCCCAAAAGTATAATAAATGTAGATATAATTGTTCTGGATGAAATTTGGATCCACAGCAATCCCCAGGAGCCCAGATTCACTATTTTGAGTTACGTTAACATGCCCAACGGCCAAAACATTCTTCCCTTCCAGAATATTCACATTGCCTCCACGTTCGGTGAATATCATACGATCATCAGGGAGGAAGTCAAGGGCCCATGGGACTTCCAGATTTTGGGCTAAAATTTCAGAACTGTAACCAGTTTCATTAATGCTTTGGGGAACAAAGAGAATAAAAGCTACAACGATAACTAGTAAAATTAGAGGAATTACAGCTATGGCCAGTAATTTCATTCTCATTTCAAACTCACCATTTATTATTTTTATTTTTTAAGTAAGATGAATTTTTTTGAAAAAACCATATTAAACTGTATTCATACAAGATCAACTACCAATACAATAACCATACAAATACAATTAGCACTACTTTAATCAAAATAACTGAATATTTTCAGGTGTAAATTATGATAAAAATAGTCGATCACTTACTGATTCAGGAAAAACTCACCATGATTAGAAGAGAGGGGATAGATAGCATTCACTTCCGAGGTGGGATAATCGAGATAGGACGCTGGTTAGCCTATGAATTAACTAACACACTTGAAAAGGAGGATTTGACTATACGAACTCCTTTAGGAATTGCAAATGGGGTGCGGATAAAAGATAAGAATAATATTGTGGTGGTGAGTGTTTTAAGAGCGGCTATACCTCTGGTTGAGGGGATTATGAGGGTTTTCAGGAATGCTCAGTATGGTGTGGTGGGTGCCTCACGGAAGGATGAACCACCATTTCCAGTGGAGGTTGGCTATTTTAAACTTCCCCCAGTGGATAAAAAAATTGTGGTAATCGCTGATCCCATGCTGGCCACTGGAAACACCATGAACGCCATCTTAGACCGGATCCAGGAGAAGGGAAATCCACGTCGGTTGGTTGTCCTCAATGTTATAGCCTCCAGACAGGGCATAGAACTGGTGGAAAAGGAACACCCTGATGTGGAAATATACAGCTGTGCAGTGGATGAAGAACTTAATCAAGACGGTTATATCGTTCCAGGACTTGGTGATGCGGGGGATAAAGCTTTTGGAAAGCCGGGGCCATGAACAAAAGAATAACGATAACATCTTATGAATTTAAAAAACAATAATTGATTAAATTTTATTCGGAGAAAGTATCTAAATAATGTATCTGATTAAAATATCTGAAATAAAATAATATTTGATTTTCAATAAAATAGAATCGCGACTCTTAATATATAGATTTTCCATGAGCCACCGCCACTATACCAGGAAAATCTTTGACCTCTAAACTATGGAGTGATTCCATACCCTCTTCATGAAATGCCACCACCTTTGAGGATGTCATTTTACTGGTTAGGAGGGCTGCTGCGGGTGGGGTGACCACAAAAACAGATTTATACTTTTTTAATGAATCTACTGTTTCAGGAGATAGTGCTCCCTTTCCAATATGCATTTTCACTCCCGCTTGAGACAAAGGAGCTATACTATCTTCTATTTCTGTTTTGTTACTGCTGGTTGGTGCTATTCCTGCTGGACTTACTGCAGTGTGCATGATCACCGAACCTTTAATATCCACCGGGCTTTCACCACATTTTAAGAGTTTAACCAGGCGAGGCAAAGCTGCATCTCGACCTGTGAGAATGTTACCACTGAGAGTGATACGATCCCCCACCTTTAACTGTTCAATATCATAATTAGTGATGGGAGTTCTTATTTCTTTAATATTTCCCATTAGGTCAATCCTCCCCATAGGTAAATTCTAAGCTAATCATTCTCTAGGTTAATCCTTTTTAATTGTTTTAAGATCCTCTAAAAAGGCATCAATATGCTCCTCTTTCAGGTGGGGCATTACAATAATCCTTATGGCCTGGGGGTATGATGCCAGTGACACTGCCCAACCTTTATCCTCAAGTCTTCGGGCAATTTCTTTTACGGGAATTTCAGATGAACTAAAAGGAACAATGTTCAGTTCTGGTTCTGTTACCAGTTCAAATCCTGCTTCTTTAACACCCTCAGCCAGTTTATAGGTTATTTCCATGCATTTGGTGGCAACTTCCCGGTACCCTTCCCGGCCCAAGTGTTTTAAGAGTGCCCAGGTGGCTGCAGTGGCTGCCCCTGTGCGGGTGCCCACTATTGTAGATTGGAGATCCTCGGTGAGGTAGGGTGTCTCAACAGCCATTGCTTCCAGGTACTTTCGTTCCCTGAAAAGAATACCTCCTGTGGGGATCGGGGCAAGACCCATTTTATGAGGGTCTATGGTTATGGATGAAACTCCAGCTAGGCTGAAATCAAATTCAGGTAAATCATATCCAGCTTCCTTCAGGAATGGTATGCTGTAACCACCGAAAGCAGCGTCCACATGGAGATAGATATCTTGTTCCAGGCATATTCTGGAGAGATCTTCTATTGGGTCTATTTTTCCAAGTTCTGTGGTTCCTGCAACTCCCACAATAGCCACAGTATTATCTGAAATTAGTTTCTCCACTGAGGAGATATCCATCCGGTAATTCTCATCCAGGTCAGCCATTTTCAAATCCAGACATAACATGTCTGCTGCTTTCTTGAAGGAGAAGTGTGCGGATTTAGGGACTATTACCTCGGGATGTTTCAAGTTTCTCATGTTACGAGCGGCCCTCATGGCCATGAGATTGGCTTCGGTCCCTCCAGTGATAATATGACCATGAACGTCTTTTTTCCCCAGTAATCCACCAAGCATGGAGATTACCTCATCTTCCATGGCTTTGGTTCCTGGGAAAAGTCCTGGATCTCCTAGATTCGACTCAAGAAACATGGAATAGGCCCTGACTCCAACATGGTGGGGACAGGTGCACATGGATCCCAGTATTCTACCTGAACGATGGGTGAGGTCTTTTTCTTTGTATTTCCTGAGCATTTGGTATATTTGCTCTTTGGGTATTCCCTTGTCTTCCATTTCCATCCCTTAAAAAAATAAATATTCTTAAAATAAAGTAAATGGTTTTAAAATAAAAAAAAATGAGGATATTATTCCTGCATCATCTTCCTGGCTGCTTTGAGGAGGAGTTTCTGTTCCACTCGGGCCACGGTTTCACGTACTGCTGCCACAGCATCAGTGTTAGCAGACACAGATGTTATGCCCAGTTCCACCAGTTTCTCCACAATAGCAGGTATGCTTCCTGCCTGTCCACAAATACTGGTTTTGACTCCTGCTTTATTACACTCAATTATAACCCTTTCAATGAGCTTCAAGACTGCAGGGTGGCTTTCAGTGTATAGGCCTGCCACGTTTTCATTGTTTCGGTCTATGGCCAGGGTGTACTGGGTTAGATCGTTGGTTCCGAAACTTACAAAATCAATACCCTCAGCTATGAAATCTTCAATTGTCAAAGCTGCAGCAGGTGTTTCCACCATGATCCCGAATGCAATGTTTTTCTGGGGTTTAAGACCAGCCTGTCTCGCAATCTTCTTGGCCTCTTTTAACTCGTCAGGGTGTTGTACCAGGGGTAACATGATTCCGATGTTGGTGTATCCCTGTTCGTGGAGTTTTTTAATGGCCTTGAATTCTGCCAGTAGGATTTCTGGTTCATCCAGTTCCCTGCGTATTCCTCTCCATCCCAACATTGGGTTGTGTTCATAAGGCTCGTCTTCTCCACCATCAAGTGATTGGAATTCATCGGTTGGGGCGTCCAAGGTACGGTACCATACTGGTTTGGGGTAGAAGCTGTCTGCTACTTTAAGTATGTTTTCTACCAGTACTCGGACCAGTTCTGCTTCATTACCTTCCTGGATGTATTTTTTGGGGTGAACTCCAGTGGTGAGCATCATGTGTTCGGTTCTGAGGAGTCCCACTCCATCTGCACCAGTTGCAGCGGCTTTTTTAGCTGCTTCAGACATGCTCACGTTAACCTTAACCTCAGTGACTGTGAGGGGTGCCTGTAACACTACAGTGGGTTCCGAGGTTGTTTCTTGTTTCTTCTCGGTGTCCACCAGCTTTCCTTCCCAGACCATTCCCTTGTTACCATCCAGGGTTACCTGACTGTTTTCTGGAATGATTGATGTGGCATCTCCGGTTCCCACTACACATGGTATTCCCAGTTCACGGGATACAATGGCTGCGTGGCAGGTTACACCACCTTCATCAGTGATAATTCCATTGGCCCGTTTCATGGCCGGTACCATGTCAGGGGTGGTCATCACTGTAACCAGAATGTCTCCTTCCTGAACCTTGTCCAGTTCATCAGTGCTGTTTATGATTTTAACTGTTCCGGCAGCCATTCCAGGGCTGGCACCTAATCCTTTAGTGATTACCGTTCGTTCACCTTCTTCTAAAGTTTCTCCTTCTGCAGTGACCATGTCCAGGGTGGTTACTGGTCTGGATTGGAGCATGAAAATTTTTCCATTTTCAATGGCCCACTCTGTGTCCTGTGGGAACTGGTAGTGTTGCTGAATTTTCTTTCCCAGTTCAACCAGTTGTGCGAGTTCTGTTTCATCTAAAACCTGTTTGTTTTTAAGATCTTCAGGTACTGGTATCTGTACTGTCTGGCCATTTTCGGATTTTTTCTGGAACATGGTTTTTTTCTCACTGACCTGTTTCTCCAGAATTTCCCCTGTGGCTTTATCTATCCAGTAAGTGTCAGGAGTTACAGTTCCGGATACCACTCCTTCTCCCAGACCCCATGCTCCTTCTATGAGGATTTTTTCTTCTCCAGTGGAGGGGTGTACAGTGAACATTACTCCAGCTTTTTCGGCATCCACCATTTCCTGGACCACTACTGCTATGTATACCTTGGAGTGGTCGAAGTTGTTTTCTTCCCTGTAAAAGATTGCTCTGGCCCCAAATAGGGAAGCCCAGCATTCCCGGACGTATTTTATCATATCTTCCGGACCTTTCACATTAAGATAGGTGTCCTGCTGGCCTGCGAAGGATGCTTCTGGCAGGTCCTCAGCAGTTGCGGATGATCTCACAGCAACAAAAGCGTTTTCTTTTCCTATACGGTGGCAAAGCGCGTTGTATGCTTCAAGAATAATATTACTGATTTCAGCAGGTATTTCCGTCTCGATGATGATTTTTTTTATTTTTCGGGCTGATTCCTGAAGTTCTTTATTGTTGTTAACATCCAGTGCATCAAGAATGTCCAGTATTTCCTGGGTGATTCCAGTTTCATCCATGAACTTCTGGTAGGTAGCAGATGTTATCACGAACCCCGGAGGTACCGGTATCCCTGCTTGAGTCAGTTCACCCAGGTTAGCTCCCTTTCCACCAGCTATGTCCACATCTTCCTTTTTTAGTTCCTCGAAAAATTCGACATACTCCATGCTCATACACCACTCAGGATTTTATTGAGATTTTATTGTTTAATAGTATTTATTTGACTAATTCTGCTCCTTCATCAATGATTATCCTACAGGGGACTGGGAATTTCATAGCAGCCCTTCTGAGGGCATCTTTGGCATCAAGAAAATTCTTCTTGTTGGTTTTTATGGTTAAAACCCTCTGATTTGCTTTCACTAAGG
Source organism: Methanobacterium sp. Maddingley MBC34 (assembly GCA_000309865.1). Classification (NCBI taxonomy): domain Archaea; kingdom Methanobacteriati; phylum Methanobacteriota; class Methanobacteria; order Methanobacteriales; family Methanobacteriaceae; genus Methanobacterium; species Methanobacterium sp. Maddingley MBC34. The sequence goes on from AMGN01000002.1 coordinate 9,755, forward strand.
CAACAGAGCTTACTGGTTTTCCGAAAGCTTTTCTCATACCGTCCTGCACACGGTCTGCACCGGCACCAGTGGCCATTGGGTTTTCCCTGACTATATGGTGTGGGTAAACCCTTATCTTTAAATGGTAACCCATCCTACCTGATTTTCGTTGCATGTACCGGTTGGTGGCTATCCTGGCAGCTTCCAGTGCATTGTGAGATAACTGGGCCTTTTCTTTAAGAGCCAAGCTCACTGTTAAAGGGAATTCTCCAGAGAGGTTTCCCATGTCATATTGAACAATTCTGGAACCCGGAATTTTACGTATATAATCTTTTCTAGTATATGCTCTTACCATCTATTATTCCTCCTTATATAAATGTTATTTAAAGCTTGAAAGTCAATATTAAAGCTATAAATGTTATTTCTCAGCCTGGAAAGGTAAATATGATATCAATGAACCAGGTAGAAATCAATAGTACAATTAGTTTGGAGAATTATAATATATAAAATGATCAATGGAGTAACTCATCTTTTTATATAAGCAGTCTCAGTTGTTTGATTGAAATTAAAATATAAAAAATTCATGTAACTAATTGATATATAGAATATATAATTTTTTCCTTACCTATTTTTTATGGTATGGCCTCTATTGATTTTTTTAAAACTAATGTTTATGGAAATTTTTAACATGACTAATCTTACATTTTTAATAACTATTTAATTTTAGGAATACACTCACTTTTGAAATGATTCATTTTCCAAGAATTTATTAATATTAAATTTACATAGATAGCTTTACATAAGTTTTCAGTAGAAATTTTAAAATATCTTGTTCATTTTCTCTTAAATGTGGTGAAATTATGAAAATCGCAGTAACTGGAAAGGGAGGAGTGGGTAAAACCACACTGGCTGGTACTCTGGCTGTTATTTTATCTAAAAAGTATAAAGTGTACGCCATTGATGCTGACCCGGATATGAACCTGGCAGGGAGTCTGGGGATACACCAGCCCATAACACCCATATCCAAAATGAAAGATCTCATTAAGGAAAGAACTGGAGCAGAGCCAGGATCATCCTTTGGAGAGGTGTTCAAGATGAACCCTACCATATCTGATCTTCCAGAGTCCCTTTCAACCAATTACGACCATGATGGTCATCTTAAAATTCTGATTATGGGGACTGTTGATAAGGGTGGGGATGGATGTGTATGTCCGGCATCAGTGATGTTAAAGGCCATTTTGCGAAACTTAATCATTAAAAAAGATGAAATGGTAATTTTAGATATGGAAGCAGGAATAGAACACTTGGGAAGGCGTACTGCAGAGGCCGTGGATGTTATGATTATTGTAGCAGAACCTGGACTCAAATCCCTGGAAACAGCCAGCCGGATTAAAAAACTGGCCACTGATATAGGTATTCAGAACGTGGTGGCAGTGATTAACAAGGTTGCCAGCGAGTCTGAGGAAAAGTTTGTAGAAGAAAAACTTAAAGAAATGGATGTGGATGTGTTGGGCAGCATACCCCGGGATGATCTGGTTGTCAAGGCAGATATGGAAGGCCTTCCTTTGGTAGATTACCCTGATTCGGCGGCCCTTCAGTCAATTGAGATAATTGCAGAAAATATTTTAAATCGTTGCCCCTCTAATTAACATGTCGATGAGGTCTAACATGAAGATCAAAGCCACCATCACATTCTGTTACCAGAACGATAAGCAGGCAGAAGTTGCTTTTAAATCACTTCTACCTGACAACATGGGTTATTTAGAGTCGCGTCAAAGCCATAATTCTTTAATCTGTAATTTAAAAGGAAAATCACTTAAAACAATTCTTTCCACAGCAGATGACCTTATATTTTCGGAGATGCTGGTTGAGAAAGTATTGGAGATTCAATAAAAATAATAAATTTGCAAAAAAAGTTATAATAATATTTAAAACACTGTTATAACCTGAAGGATGTTATAAAAATGAAATTCACATTAGAAGGAGAATTTTTACTCAGTAAAGAGGCTGATGAAGCATTAGATAATATTACCAACTTCATTGAGCAAGCTAACAATGACCTACTCCTGAAGGGAGTTGCACCGGATCAAAAAGACGATGCTTCCCAGATTGTGGAGTGGAACCTAGAAGGTAACATTATCCATCTGAAAATAGTCTCCGGTAGAAGGGGAAGAGCACATGATGCACTTCTACGGATGAAAAAACCCCTCACACAGCTTTTAGGCCCCAAGTACCATATTGGTGTTCGGAAAATAACTGTTCAGGATTATCAGATTGAAATTCCATCCCCAGAAATGGTGGATGTCAGCGAAATGCCCTATGTGGATGGGGCAACATTCAAGGAGGGGAAAATGGTCATCGAATTCCAGCAACTGGAAGAGGGAGATCTCAGAAACCATGTGGTGGATCGGGTGGTTAAGCATGTTCTGGCAGAGACTGAAAGGATGGTTTCTACTGAAGACTTAGATGAGGATGCCGATGACATTTTAACCCGCCAGGTCACCAAAATCGAACCCGGAACCATAACAGGACGCAGCCCTAAGTTTCCAGTGTTTTTTGAAGGAGATCCCACCGAAGAAGCAGTTAAACAGGGTTGGGTTAAGAAATTCCCTGGTAAGGGACAGTGGTTCTACGGACCAAAATTCATTGCACTGCAGCGTGCTATTGAAGATATATTTATGGAGGTTCTGGTGGAGAAACTGGAGTTCTTCGAGTGCATGTGGCCTAAACTTATTCCAATCCCCGTGATGAATAAGATGCGTTACCTGGAAGGACTTCCTGAGGGAATGTATTACTGCAGTGCGCCACGTCGAGACCCCAAACTATTTAAAAAATTCAAAAATGAGCTTTTAATAAAAAAAGAAGTCCCAATTGATCGCCTGAAAGATGGTTTGAAGGATCCTTCCTATGTTCTGGCCCCGGCTCAGTGCGAACCATTTTATGAGTTTTTCAGTCATGAAGTCCTGGATGAGAAGGAACTACCTATAAGACTCTTTGATAAGAGTGGATGGACCTACCGCTGGGAAGCTGGTGGAGCCAAAGGCCTGGATCGCGTGCATGAATTCCAGAGGATTGAACTGGTCTGGTTAGGTACACCGGATCAGGTGGAAGAGATTCGTGACGCTACCCTGGAGATATCACAGGAACTGGCCAACAGGATGGAACTGGAATGGTACACTGAAATCGGTGACGACCCATTCTACCTGGAAGGTCGAAAGGTGGAAGAAAGAGGCATAGAATTCCCTGACGTCCCCAAATATGAGATGCGTGTTGTGGTGCCCGGTGCTGATAAAGGAGTAGCAGCAGTTTCAGCCAATGTCCACGGAACCCACTTCACTGAAGGGTTTTCCATCAAAGAAACCCATAACCACACATTATGGACTGGATGTACAGGTATTGGAATAACCAGATGGCTATTTGGTTTCCTGGCACAGAAAGGTTTTGATAAAGAGAACTGGCCAGATATGGTTCGAGAAAGAGTAGGAACTGTTCGCACACCTAAGGTTCTGACCTGGCCTTAAATAATATAGGTTTGGTAGTTCTACTGAAGAATTTAACAATCAGTAGAATTTTTTTTCCTTTTTTTATTTTCTTTTTTTAATTTAAATTTAGTTTTAAAACATTTGATTTATAAAATATCAATTTATTATAAAATAAAACTGAAAACATGTCACAAATCACGTTAGAAATAATAAAAAGTTTAGGATTGAAAAAATAAAAAAATAATCAAATAAAGAAGATAGGAAGAATATGTGTTTATTCTTCTTTGGTTTCTTCTTCAGTTAGCTTTTCTGGAACTTCTTCAGTAGAAACCTCTTCGACAGGAACCTCTTCGACAGGAACCTCTTCTTCAGTAGACTCGTCTACTTCTTCCTTACGGGTGAATGAGTCCACGAATTCTACTGTAGCAATGTCCATGTTTTCCTGGATGTCCCGTGCAATTCTGAACCTGGCCATGGTTACATCCATGTAGGGGCGCTGGTCGAATTTGGCCATTTCATCCATGTTAATGACCACTTTATCATCTTCAATTGTCACCTGGTGTTTTTCAGAGTCCAGGTTGGGGGTGGGGTAATGCAGGCCTATCATACTTTTGACTTTTTCGGTGTCATCTTCAATGATTTCCACTACTTTAAGCTGGTATTCCAGGTTTTTACCGGCCAGTTCGTGGTTGAAGTCCAGTCTTACACGGCCCCCACTGACACTCCTAATGATACCGGTGTTTCCTTCTGAGGTTATGGCCATTCCCACTTGTGGTTTTATGCCCTGTTTTTTGAACTCAGACATGGGCACCAGTTGTATTAATTGGGGGTCGCGTTCACCGAATGCTTCTTCAGGAGTTAACTGGATGGTTTTTTCTTCACCTGCTTCCATTTCCTCCAGTTCGGATTCCATGCCTTTAAGGACATGACCTCCACCAACAATTATAGATAGGGGTCCGTATGTTTTCTTATCTGAGTGTATTTCATTTTTCTCTGCAATTTCTTCATCAGTTGTGTCAAAGATTTCACCGGTTTCTATAATCTTTCCGGTGTATTCAAGCTTTATAAAGTCTCCATTATTCACTGGCATATCTCTAGCCTCCTATGTGATATTCTCATTTTAAATTCTCTTAGCACTTCTTTATTTTTATAGTTTAATATGCGTATGGTTGAGGGGTAATTCTCAATATACCTGTGCATAGTATCCTTATCAATCCGCGCCTCTAATGATGATAAGACCCTTTGTGTGTGGTGTCTACTGAAACCACGTGCAATACAATTTTTTATTTCGTTTACTGTATTAAATGGTCTTTTGTCAATTATGTTTTCAATGGTACGCTCATCGACTAGGCTGAAGGATTTGAGATCAGGAACTGTGGCATTGTTAGCTACATGCAGGATGGTTTCTTCATCCCTAAGCTGGTGCAGTGGTGCTCTGCCTTTTTCCATCTCTACTTTTAGGATATTAATGGTTGGGGAAGGTAACATTTCCTCTGCTGACTCCAGCACTCCAGAAACAACTGCTTCCCTGATTATTGTACCACTTATACCTTCCAGACGGGGTATAAATATGAATCTATCCTGGAAGTTGAAGCCAATTTTAGTTAAAGATTTTGATAGGGATACAATAACATAGTTATCCTCATTGAGCCGTCCTTTTAATAAGATTTCTCCGTTTTCCATGTCCACCATGCGATATGGTTTAGGGGCAATGCCTCTTCCTTTACCTATTTTCTCCAGTAAAATTTCAAATTCAGGATCTTCCTTGTATCCACGGGGGATGTAATCCGCGTCCAGGGCCTGGAATGTCTTGGCCAGGCAGAGGGAGTACTGTCCCGATCCCATTATACCCATGGGTGGACCTTCAACCACAATATCCGCACCAACCGCAATTGCTGCTTCTGCACGTGCCTGTCTGGTCATGATGTAGGGTAATCCTCTCCCACTGCGTTCGAATAGTCCGGGGACTACTGCCACGAATATTCCCTCTGGAACCTTTTTTTTGGCCTCCAGAAGACAGTGCAGATGACCATTATGCAAGGGATTGTATTCTGTGAAATCGGCTAAAATTTTAGTGTCTGATGGATCTGATTCAGAAACTTTAGATTCAGACTCTTTATATGGAGGTCGTAACCTCACATCTTCCAGAAACTGTTTCCTATCTCTGGCAATAATTTCTTTAACTAAAGTTTCTCTAGAAGACATGGTATCCCATTAAACTTATTGTTATCATTATTGTTATATGATTATCATTACAGATCATAAGTAATGAAATTTCATGAGCTTTGTTTGAAGTTTCGAGAAATTTAGAAAACAAATTGATTATAGGAAATAATCGATGCGTCACCATACTAAAAGAATAGGAGTTAAGTATGCTGGATTTATGTATCACCAATTGTAAACTGGATATGGATACTGAAGAGGTTTGTTTGGGAATTAAAGATGAGAAGATAGTTTCTATTAAAAAATTACCATCAAATGCCACTGAAACAATTGATGTTGCAGGTAAACTGGTTCTTCCCGGACTTATTGATGCTCATGTTCATTTTAGAGACCCTGGACTTACCATTAAGGAGGATTTTTCCACAGGTAGTGCTGCTGCAGCTGCTGGGGGTTTTACCACTGTACTGGATATGCCCAACACAGTTCCACCCACCAACACCCCCCATGACTTCAGGGATAAAATAGGGATCGCCAGTCGTAAGAGTCTGGTGGACTTTGGCCTACATGCCGGTGTTGCTGATCTATCCAATATTGGGGAACTTGCCAAATTACGGCCTGCGTCTTTTAAGATCTTCATGGATACAGTGGATCATGAGTTTTTAATTGAGGCTTTCAGCAATATAAGCGGGGTCTCTGGAGATCATCTAATCTCATTACATGCTGAAGATCCACAAGTGGTTAATCAGTGCACCAAAAAGATGAAAATGAAGGGATCCAGTCCTGAATTATATGCTGAAGCTCGTCCTCCCCATGCCGAAATTGAAGCAGTTGCCTCGGCAGTTTCACTGGCAAATAAGTTCAACCAAAGAATACATTTTTGCCATGTGAGCACCAGAAAATCCTTAAAACTCATCAGTGAGGCCAAAAAGTCAGGATTAAAAATAACATCTGAAATTACTCCCCATCACCTGTTCCTGGATTCGGGCTACCTGAAAACATATGGTAACCTGGCCAAAACCAACCCTCCCCTGCGTGATAATAAAAACCGATTACAAGTTAAGGATTTACATGAAATTGACATTATTGGCACTGATCATGCCCCCCACACACTTGATGAAAAGAAAAAGGATGTTTGGAATGCCCCTCCCGGTATTCCTGGCTTAGAAACCATTCTTCCCCTGCTTTTAACCCAGTTAAACCAGGGAAAAATAGGCCTCGGAAATATTAAAAGGTTGTTATGTGAAACCCCTGCAAAAATATTTAATATTCCCAATAAAGGTTTCATAAGAGAGGGAATGGATGCAGACCTGGTGGTGGTGGATTTGAAGAAAGAAGATAATATTGATCCTGCTAAGTTCCAGTCTAAAGCTAAGTATTCCCCATTTGAAGGTTTTCATGTCCAGGGAGTGCCAGTTATGACCATGGTACGAGGGGAATCAATCATGGACAATGGAGAAATATTAAAAAATCAAGGAAAGTTTGTTTATCCAAATACAGTGAATATTAAAAAGGATATAAATTAATTAATAAAATATAAGAAAGATTAGTAGGTGGAAAAAATGTGCGAATCAACTGTTTACGATACCAAAGGGATTAAACTCATGGATGATGTGATTCACATGAAAATCTATGGGGATAGAATAGAAATGGTGGATATATTAAACCAAGGAATGACTGTAGAGGGCAAGATAGTTGAATTAGACCTGGAAAAACATAGTATTTTCATAGAAGTTGATGAAAAGGGGTTAGTTAAATAGAATTGATGATTAAGTAAATCAAATTTATTTTCAAATTTATAATTTTATTGGAATATCTTTCAAAATTCATATATTTTATTATTTATGAAAAAAAGCAGGATTCTTAGATCTTGTTAATAAAAATAGGATTCTTAAATCTAGTAATAAAAAATCTAGAGATAAAACCAGGTAGAATAACTGAATTCTAAAAATAAAAAAGAGGGGTGGATATTCTCCACCAAAATTTGTTTTGTTTTTGTTTCGTGTTTGAACCTATTTTAGGGACAATGCTTCGTGTGGGCAGGCAGGTATGCACTGATCACAGAGTATGCAGAATCCTTTGAGTGGTACTTTGTCTTCGGTGAGTTTCAGCATGTTGTAAGGACATACATCCACACAGTCACCGCACTCCGTACACTTATCAGGACTGAACTCTACCCTGTTACGTTTGACAACTTCACCATCAACAACTTTGTCCATTTCCACCAGGCTTAATGCACCTTCTGGGCAGGCAATAGCGCATGCCCCACAACGGGTACACATGGCGAATGATGGTTCACCCTCAACTTCAGTGTCTCCTGGAACTTCAAATCCAGTATTGGTAACCACCCGAATAGCATCGTTTGGACAGATACGGGCACATGCTCCAACGTATTCACATTTGGATTCATCCCATACTAATCCTTCTTCAGAAGCTGGTTTAGCTGGTCCCAGTTTAACATCGAGGTCAATGGCATCCACGGGACACAAGTTCTCACATAGTCCACAGTAGGTACAGATTTCCGGTAGTTCCACAGTCAATGTGGAGGCTTTGGCTTCTATGAAGTCACCAGGACAGGCTTCTACACAAACATTACATCCTATACAGGTATCTACGTCCACTTCGAACTTGTTGAGCTCTTTAGATCGTTTTTCTGGTTTTTTACCAGATATGAACACTGCATTCCAGGGGCAGGTCTGTGAACAGACTCCACATTTGATACAAGT
>AMGN01000003.1 GCA_000309865.1 Methanobacterium sp. Maddingley MBC34
TAGTTCTTAACAATAAAACATTCAGGGTGTTTGTGAGTTCAACCTTCAGTGATTTAAAGGAAGAAAGGAATGCTCTACAAAGAGAAGTTTTTCCTAAACTTCGTGAACTGTGCATGGAGCATGGTTTCAGGTTCCAGGCTATTGATTTAAGGTGGGGTGTGAGTGAGGAAGCTGGTTTGGACCAGCAGACCATGAAGATCTGTCTGGAAGAGATTGAGAGAAGTCAAAGGGTTTCTCCTAAGCCTAATTTTATTGTTTTACTGGGGGATCGTTATGGTTGGAGGCCGTTGCCCTATGAGATTCCTGCTGATGAGTTTGAGGAGATTCTGGACAAAGTGCCTGAGAAAGATAAACCTTTTTTAAGTTGGAAAGGAGATCTTCTGGATGATGAGCAGCTTAAAAAGAGGGAAGGTTGGTATTGTTTAGATACTAATGCTGTGCCTTCTGTTTACTGTTTAAAACCTCGATTGGTAGATTACGATGAAAATGATCCTGATGATGTGATCAAAGAGGCCAAAGATAAAGAATCTGAAGATTGGGGAAAAATTGAAGAAAGAATAAAAACTCTTCTTTTAAAGGCTATTGAAGAATTAGAATGGCCTGAAAATGATCCTAGAAGATCCAAATATGAAGACTCTGCCACTGAGCAAGAGATTATGAAAGGTGTTTTGAAACCACCAAAGGATATTCCTCACCCTGAAGAGCATGTATTCTGTTTTTTTAGAAATATTAAAGAAAAAGAAAAACTTGGATTAAATGATTATACAAAAGATTTTTTTGATTTTAATAATGAAGGCAAATTAGATGAATCATCTACCGAAAGTCTAAACAAATTGAAGGAAAAATTAAAGAAAAAACTCGTCCATTCTAACAATAATTCTAATATCTTTAATTATTATACCGAATGGCAAGGGGATACTTTAAGTGAGAATCATCTACGAGATTTATGTAATGATGCATATGACTCATTATCTTCTGTTATACTCGAAGAAATTAATAAATTTAAAAATGTTGATCCTGTATCTGCAGAGATCAAAGAACATGAAAACTATTCAAAACAATTTAATAAGGTTTTTATTGGCCGTAAAACTGTAATAAATCACATGGAGGAATTTATTGGCCGTGAAACTGTAATAAATCAAATAGATGAATACACTCATGGAGCTTCAGAAAGTTGTTTGATTATTTCAGGGGCACCAGGTTCAGGAAAAACTGCAATTTTGGTAGAAATAGCCAGAAGAACTAAAATTAAATACCAGAACGCAGTAGTTATATCTCGTTTTATAGGAGCTACACCTTCTTCGCATAATATTCAATTTTTACTTTATAGTATTATTAAAGAAATTAAAAATGAATATGGGGAAGAAGATGGATTAACTTATTCTGAAACAGATCTTGTAGCTTCTTCAGCTGATCATTCGAAAAGGAACATAGATTTTTCTTGGAGTTTACTTTCTGCTAGTAAAGAAAAGCCATTAATTATTTTAATAGATTCTTTAAACCAACTTAATGATAGTGAAGATTTCAAAACTTTCTCTTGGCTTGATTCGAGATGGCCAAAAGATGTATATTTAATATTGACTACTACCCCAGATCATTTGTCAAAAAGTTCATATCTCATGAAAATAAATGAGCTTAAAATTCCAGACATGGATCATGAAGAAGGTGTAGATCTCCTTAACACTTGGTTAAATAATGCTGAAAGACGTTTAAAAAAGAATCAAAAAGATATAATACTACAAAGGTTTTCTAAAAATCGTTTTCCACTTTATCTTAAAATAGCGTTTGAAGAATCTAAAAAATGGAAATCTTATCATGAGGATGTGATCCTTAATCCCAATTTAAAGGGCATAATATCCGATATGTTAAGCCGAATTTCCTTAGAATCAAATCACGGGAAAATAATGGTTGAAAAATCAATTAGTTATCTTACTACCTCTCGTAATGGCCTCACTGAAGATGAATTAATTGACCTACTTTCTAATGATAAAGAAGTATTAAATGATTTTTATCGGCGTTCACCACTCTCTCCAAAGGTGGAAAGACTTCCTTTAGTAATATGGTCACGTTTGTATTTTGATCTAGACGCTTATATAAGATCAAATAATATTGGAGGATACAACCTTTACTATTTCCCAGGCACAATTAAAGAAATTATTAAGGATCAATTTATTGAAAATGAAACAGAAATCAAATTCCATCAAATACATGTAAAATACTTCAAGAAAAGTAATCTTGACGATAGAAAAATTGATGAATTACCATGGCATTTGGAAAAATTGAAATTATATGAAGAATTGAAAAATTTTATAACTGGTATCATAGTATTTAGTAAAATGGCATCTGTTCCAAGGCAATCTGAACTAATTCATTATTGGAACTCTTTAAAACCTAATTATGATCTAGCAAACGAAATTATGGAAAATTTAACGGGTTATGAACAGGAAGGGTTATCACCAAACATTACAGATACATATGACGATATGGCTTGTTTTTTTAATATTGTTGCCGAATACAATTATGCGGAGATACTTTTTAAACGGGAATTAACTATTTTAGAAAAGGAATTAGGGCCTGAAAACCCAAAAATTGTTGATATAAAACAAAATCTCGCCTTTACATTAATGAAAAGTGGAAGCATAGACTCTTCAGAATCAATTATAAAAAATGTTTTAAAAACACCTAAAGATAATTCCGGTGATGAAATTGTGAAGTCTTTAAATCTCAAAGGGTTGGTATTATATGAAAAAGGAGAACATGATGAAGCTGAACAAACATTCAGACTTGCGATAAAAAAATCAGAAGAATACAGAACAAATAATTATAATATTTTAAATAATCTTGGAATTGTATTGGAATTAAAAGGCAATTTTGAAGAAGCTGAAAAACTTTACACCGACAGTTTAAAACTTTGTGAAGTTGTATACGGCAAAGATGACCCAGAAGTGGCTGCTCGCTTAAACAATCTCGCACTATTATTATCCAAAAAAGAAGAATTAGAAAGAGCAGAAGAACTTTACAGACGCAGCTTAAAAATTCGACAGGAAAAACTAGGTTTAGAACATCCTGATACTGCTCAATCATTAGGAAATTTAGCTCTTTTATTAACTCAGAAAGGAAGTTTTGAAGAAGCTGAAGAGTTATATATGAAAAGTATTACAATATATGAAAAAACCCTTGGACCAGACCATAAATCCACATTACTCTTTAAAAACAATTTAGCAATCCTTTTGAATATTAAAAATAGTAATTCTCTGAATAATAGCTATGATGAATCAAAAACTTATGAAACAGATTCATTTTCAAGTGATTCAAAAACCGATAATTCTCCCGATACTGTGCGTGCTGGAGATTTAGAAACAGGCAAAAACTTAAAAACCTTAAAAGGTCACACAGATACAGTATGGGCAGTGGCTGTTACTCCTGATGGTAAAAAAGCAGTCAGCGGAAGTTGGGATAAGACTGTCTGTGTTTGGGATTTAGAAACAGGGAAAATCCTAAAAACAAAAAAAGGCCACTCAAATATGGTAAATGTAGTGGTTGTTACTCCTGATGGTAAAAAAGCAATCATTGGCAGTGGGGATGAGTCTGTGCGTGTTTGGGATTTAGAAACAGGAAAAATCCTAAAAACACTAGAAGGCCTTTCAGAGAATGTAGGGGCTGTGGTTGTTACTCCTGATGGTAAAAAAGCAGTCGCTGGCAGTTATAAGACTGTCTGTGTTTGGGATTTAGAAACAGGAAAAATCCTAAAAACATTAGAAGGTCATCCAAACACTGTATTTGCTGTGGCTGTTACTCCTGATGGTAAAAAAGTATTAATTGGCGGAGGATCGTTAACTGGAATTGACAATATTATTCGTGTTTGGGATTTAGAAACGGGGAAAAAATTCCATACACTAAAAGGTCACACAGATATAGTATATGCAGTGGTTGTTACTCCTGATGGTAAAAAAGCAGTCACTGGCAGTGATGATAAAACCATCCGCTTATGGGACATAGAAACTGGTGATTTGATTTCTTTTTATAAAGAAAAGAGTGAAATTTATTGTCTGGCTATGAAAGATGATGAAAATTTTGTTTTTGGTTCAGGGTCAGGTGACGTTGTTCTTTCGCATTTAATTAACATATCAAAAAGTTTTCCTTTAATTACAAGTAAAAAGATGTGGGTTTATGGAGAAAACGATAATTATACAACTATGTGGTTTTCTGGAGATTCTGGTTATTGGGATGAGAATATAACAGCCGATTGTCCCTGTTGTGGAGAACGTTTCAAAGTTTCAGATGAAATCATAGATATGATAAGAGAAACTGAAAAACAATATAAAATGCCTAACGGATGGATTTCTGATGAAGCTTGGAATGATACAAGACTTATCTCTGAATGTAGGGAATGTAATCAGAAAATAAAGTTTAATCCTTTTATAGTTGATAATTCTGAAGAAGAAATTAAATAATGACTATCATCACGGATCGAAAACCCCATATGAAGATTTAAATGAACCCAAATCAACAATTGCTGACGAATTGGATAGAGCTGAAAAAATGTGCCCGAATCTACAATTTATATTGAAGTAGAAACTGTTAAAGAAAAAAAATATCTGAATTTTCTCCTAAAGATGAAAAGGAACCAACTAAAGAAAAGAAGAAAACCAAAAAATCAAAGTGGAAATTCTGGAAATAATTGAGGTGATAAACTGAATAAACTAACCAACCTCAAATACTTAAAATTTAAATCTCCAGAAGAAATCAAAGGCCTAATAAAACATTATAAAAAGATCATTGTTTCTTTTGATTCATCTAAGAGAACTAAAAATAATGAAAAACTTCAAAAATACATCGAGGATTCATTGATTATTCCAAGGGAAAATCAGATAAAATAGACATCATCCCCTCATTTGATCCTTACCATGAGGCCCAGTTAAGTGAATACGAAGCAGAAATCCTGGACTTCTACACTTTTTTTACTGAAAACGAGGAGTACTTATCTAAATTCTGTGAAATTCCCGATTTTATTCTTCAACAGGCCTACAACCACGCAGCTTCTGGTCCAGTTCACCACCAGGCTAAAAAACTATCAAGTGGATTAAATGAAGGAAATAATTCTAATATAACCCTCCTCCCGGATCACAAGCTCCCCCAGTACCGAAAATATCCTATTTTACAGAAGAAGTTCCAGGCCCCTGAAAATAACCGGTATTTCAGTCAAAAACTGTTTATAACTCCTGATGGGAAGAAAGCCCTGGCCTATCAATCCAACTTAGTCTTATGGAATTTGGAGACTGGTGAAAATATCCTTTTAGATGATAATTACCCATGTTATACTGCAGATATCACCCCGGATGGTAGGTGGGCTTTAACATCTAACCGGGAAACTCTAACCCTCTGGGATTTAGATGAAAGGAACTCCATTAAAAATATACGTTCCAAGGATTCTTTTAAAATCATCATCCGTTCTGATGGCCAAATGGCCATTGTTATTTTCGACTCTTATTTGAAGGTATATGATCTATCTACGTGGGAAGTGGTTAAGGAAATTTCAGGCCAAGATGAACTTTATTCATTTAGTATAAGTGCTGATTTTAAGACTGCTGTGTGGATCTCTGATGGTAATCTTATTGTATATGACTTTGAAAATGATAAAATCGTGAAAATAATACGTGGAAGAGGATTGATGGCTACTCCGACGACTACTATAAGTCCTGATGGCAGTAAATTCCTTTGTTTCACCCATCATCGTATGAATTACCTCTGGGACATAGAAAAAGTAGATTTTATGGATAGAATAGGAAATAACATAACGGATCTCACTCCTGACTTTAAATTAGCCATTACTGGAGATACCAATCCTGGAGATTTGTTAGATATAACCAGATTAAAGAGAGTCGGCATGTTTGTTAATGAAGCAAAAACCATTAAAACTCTTAATGAAGGGGCTGAACATCTTCTTAAAGATTCTAAAATAACCGCTGATGGCAGAAGGGGTGTTTCATTGGATGGGCGCTCCAATATTTGCATCTGGGATCTGGAGAGGGGAGAATCATTAAAGGATCTCAAAAGAGAGGGTAGAAAAATAATCCCGTGATAGCATGTAAAACATTCAAGAAGAAACTAAAAAGATAATAGAGGAGATAATTAGACCGGGATATATTAAAACTCATTATTACCTGGAAAACGCTGCACTTTCAATAGAAATCGAAAAGTTAAAAATAAATTCATTAGATTTAAAATTCCGAAGACCATGATAAACATATCAATAGAAACCATCGGCCTCCTGGCCAGCCTAACTGCCATCATAATGTTCATAAGTCCCATCGCCCAGATCCAGAGCATCAGAAAAATCAAAAAGTCTGATGAGGTTTCACCCGCACTCTATATAGCCATGGTGGTGAACTGTTCACTCTGGACCATCTACGGGGCTGGGATAGAAAACTGGTACATTTTAACACCCAACGCCATAGGTGCTGTACTGGGAATACTAACCCTGACTGTAATCTACCGTTATCGTTAGAAAAGAAAGATTTCACGGATAAAAATTCATAAAAACAATTAAAGAAACTTATTAATCCGTTTCGACTCTGGTGAAATGTTATTTTCACCACTGGCATCCTTAGATTTGGAAGATTTCCTTTCTCTAAATAGTTCTTCCATTGTCTTCTGATAATCAGCATATCTGCAATTACAGGAAGTATCTGATTCACAGACCAGTTTAGTGTTTATATTCCTGATTTTCTCAACATGCTCAATTTTACCCCAAAAATCAGCTAGACTATTCTTTCTATTGTACTTGCCAATCATCATATTTTCAGGGTCATTATGGAAATTGTAGCAGATGTAAATTCCCCCATACGGGTCTATTGTAACCGATAATGGGTTAATCCAGCATTTGAATCCCTCAGGATAAACAGTTTTTCCCAGGTCAACTTGTAAAATATCATTTGCTGATTTTTCAGATTTTAATGAACGTAATTCTTCTCCCACTTCAATTAAATCTTCAAAAGAGGGTTCATCTTCCTGGCTACGGATGGATTTTACCTTAAGGTGTTCCACGCCAAGATCTAAAAGTTCCGAAACGGTTTCCATTAATTCATCTTTATTTTTAGAAGTTAAAAGTAATTTAGAACCTACTATGGCCATTAGTTTGTTATTTTTCTTCTTATTTTTCTTCTTGTATTCAAGGAGTTGAGTAAGATTATTGAAATATTCCTCCCTTACTCTTCTATTGTAACTCGCTTTCTCTGAGAAGCTTAAGCGGATGTAGGCGAAACATTCCAGAAGTAGTTTTACGGTGTTTTCATCTAATCTGGATATATTTTGTCCGTTGGTTAAAATACCGAAATTCATTCCTTTATTTCTTCTAAATTCCAAAACCACTTCTATTAACTCATTGATATTGCTGTGTTCCAGTGGTTCCCCACCCCCACATAATTCCACATTCATTACCCCCAGACTTGATAAATCTGCCAATATAGTCTTAAATAACTCCAGATCCATATCTAAAGTGTCATTTTTCTGGGATTCTTTTATGTGATCTTTGTAAATACAGTTTTTGCAATAAAGACTGCACTGATAAGTAGGGTAAATGTATGCCATCTTCGGATAAGGGATATTATTTTTAGCTTGTGGATATGTTAGTGCATTTATTATCCTCCAGGCATCATCATAATAGGGGAGAACACGTTTATTCATTTCATGACCTTTGATTACCCCTTTCTCATGGTCAGCCCACTTGTAGAATCGATTTTCCATTCCACCACCACCTATTTATAGTTATGATAGTTATTAATCCATTTTAACCCAATTTAACTGTTATTTATGTAGATTCATTTCTTTAGCAAACTAATGTTATATCTGAAATATCGAATTAATTGGACCAACCAAATGGTTTGAAGTAGAATGGAAAAAGTTCGAAGATTAAAAAGAAGGTTCATAGTATTTAAGAGAGAGTTAGTACTATAATAGAATTATAGTCGCAGGGGGAGGTCCTATGGAACTTAAGAGTGTGATGGGTGAAATAATAGGAGAATTAAAGGTACTACAAAAAGAGGAATTAAACAACCAAGCTGATGATCTTATTGGTAACCTTATCAAAACAAAAGACAATGATTCCAATATATTTGTTTACGGTGCCGGAAGGTCTGGTTTCATTGGAAGGGCCTTGGTTATGCGTTTGGTGCAGGCAGGTTTCCCTGCCTATTTTGTAGGTGAATCATCAACTCCCTCCATGAATTCCAAAGACCTGTTAATACTGCTTTCTGGCTCGGGTAAAACAGATGTTGTGAGAAAAATATTGACAATATCCAAAGACAACGGCATGGAAATAGTAGTCATCACCTCCAACCCTCAGGAAAACTTCGCAGGTATAGATGAAATTATTGCAGTTGAAGGAAAAACCAAAATCGACACCAATAATTCTTCTCTTCCCCTGGGATCATACTTTGAACTCAATACTTTCGTCTTCTTGGAGTGTTTGCTGGCCAAATTAATTGACCAAACCCCTCAAGCCAGGAAATCTATGGATGAAGTGGCCCGTAAGTATCGTGAGAATAAATTGATAGTTATTTAAATGTTAATTAAGCAATCGAAGTGTAAAACCAGACCATTACCCCTTAATCTAACCACCGAACCATAGAGGTAAGATCATCCACATTATCGATTTCAGCTTCCTGATCCAGTTCCAGGTAAGCCTTTCTCCCTGCACTGAGGCCGGATGAAAGTATCATCTGTTTCCCGTAGACTGTATCCACCCCATCCACCAAGGTGTGGCCCACTACCATAACCTTACAACCAACCAACTCCAGGAAACGTTCCAGGTCTTCTTTAGAGTAATCATTTGGTCGGTTTAACATCATCTTCTCCAATGGGTAGTTATTTTTGTATCCTGATCGGGTAATATTTTCAAGTTCTTCTTGGCTTTTAAAATCCCAATAAGGCCCAGCATGACTGATTAAAACCCCATTTTCTGTCTTAATGGCCACTGGAAGCTCACGGAAGAATTCAAGGTATGATCTCAATTTCAATCCCCATTTCCCACCGAAACGTTCCTGTAGGTAGGCTTCAAATGCCCTTTTTTGATCCACTCCCATTTTGTAGGCAGGTTCATCAGCCAGATGAGCCCACTCATGGTTCCCTAAAAGAACATAAAAATTAGGATACTGATGATAGTAACATTTCACCCTTTCCAAGACTTCCACTGAACCATCGTAGTTATTATCCACTTCATGGATGAGATCACCAGTTATTACCACCTTCAATTTATCAAGGCGCCCTTTAAAAATAGATTCATAACGCTTAAAATCTTCCAGATTTCCATGGATATCGGTTATGACTAATATTTTCCCACTGGAAGTTATATTAATTAAATCTCTGGAGTTAGGGTGCATCAAAACACCAAAAAACTATTTAACCATCAAATCAGGGTTATTTGAGGTAGATACAAGGGATTCTATAAATTCACCCATATTTTCACAACCTTCAGTATAGCCTATGGCGATTATTCCATCTTCATATACTATGCTTAAACCATTAGATTCTTTTATAATGGCTTTTAGCTGATCTATATGTATCCTTTGTGAGGCACCCCTATGTCCAAATCCAAAAATCTCAATTACACGTCCATCAAAAGCTAAAACACCATGTTGGTCCTTATTCATTCCTTTAACTTCCATCATGCTATTCCCCCCTTAATTAATCTGAAAAAATTGTAAATAACTATAAAGGCTTTATTCTCTTATAAAGAGTATCCCTCTCAGCAGGGACTCTTCCCAGATCCTTTATGATCCGCTGCAGCTCTTCAGGTGGTGTGTAAACCCCGTGCTGGGCCCCTGCAGATCTAGAGATGTTCTCTTCTCCTAAGGTCCCCCCCATATCATTACAGCCGGCAGTAAGGCATACCTGGGCGAATTTGAATCCAAGTTTCACCCATGAAACCTGGATATTTGGTAGTAAATCTCCGAACATCAACCTGGCCACTGCATAGAGCTTCAGATCTTCGGTTCCGGTGGTTCCCGGGCTGGAGATACCCTGCTGGTAGATTGGTGCATTCTGGTGCATGAAGGTGAGTGGTACGAATTCTGTGAACCCTCCAGTCTTTTTCTGTATGTTTCTGAGGATTTCCAGGTGTTCCACCCGGTGTTCCACACTCTCCACATGACCGTACATCATGGTGCAAGTGGTGGGTATGCCAGTCTGGTGGGCAGTTTCAACAACCTCCACCCACTCATTAGTGGTGAGTTTACCCTGGCAGATAACCTTTCGAACTTCATCATTCAAGATTTCAGCGGCAGTTCCAGGCATGGACCCTAAACCAGCATCTTTTAACATTTTCAGAGTTTCTTCCAGGGACATCCCTGATTGTGATGCTCCGTAATAGATTTCCATTGGGGAAAAGGCATGAATGTGGATATCCGGAATTTCTTCCTTAACACTGAGCAGTATCTTTTCATAGAAGTGGGCGTCAACATCAGGGTGGAGTCCTCCCTGGATACAGATTTCAACTGCACCATTATTCCATGCAGTTTTTGCCCTTCGAACTATTTCATCCATACTAAGAAAGTAAGCACCATTATCAGTGGGGTCTTTTCGGAAGGCACAGAACCCACATGTTCCCGTGCACATGTCTGTGAAGTTGATGTTCCAGTTTTGAATATAGGTGACCCTATCACCAACTAATTCCTGCCTTCTTAAATCTGCTGTTTGAATAAGTGCCTGATATTCATTACCAGTAGTTTTAAGAAGCTTAAGTGCGTCTTCAGCACAAATAGTCTGTTTTCTGGCTTTATCAAGTATCTCTTCTATGGTGGGTTCGATGTCCGGACTCTTATACATGGGAATTCCTATTGATGTTTATAACCTTTAAAGTTTTGGTAGGTTGATGATCACACTTGGTGAGTGTGCATGTTAAGTACCATGGCCCATCATGTCATGAAAACCGATATCTTTAAATATTATAGAGTCCTAGCTAGATTAGGAGGTGAAATTATGGCTGAATTACCAATTGCTCCAGTTGGAAGAATCATAAAAAATGCTGGTGCTCAAAGGATAAGCGATGATGCAAAGGAGGCTTTAGCCAAAGCTCTGGAAGAAAGTGGCGAAGAGCTAGCTAAAAAAGCCGTCGAACTTGCAAAACACGCCGGAAGAAAGACTGTCAAAGCCGAAGATATCGAAATGGCCGTCAAATCCGCTTAAATTTTTTTATTTCTTATTTTTCTTATTTTTTAGGTTGATATTTTTTCTATGTGCATCAATTGTCAAGTGTGATCTTATAAGATGACTTTGAATTTAATGATTTTTATACTGAAACTTTAAAATCTCCAATTTTCAGGATATCCCGGGATTTATGATTGGGAAAAACAATACTAAAACTCCCACATTTTTATGTAATCCACTTAATAAGAATAAGATAAGATTAAATGAAAAAGAGGTAAAAAACATGACAACCATGGATAATCTAAAGGAAGCATTCGCTGGTGAATCTAAAGCTAATCGTAAATACCTGGCATATGCCAAAAAAGCTGATGAAGAAGGACACTCCCAGGTGGCCAAGCTCTTCCGTGCAGCAGCCGAAGCTGAAACTGTTCACGCACACAACCACCTAACTATAATGGCCGGTATTAATAGCACTGAAGAAAACCTGAAAGATGCCATTGAAGGTGAAATTGAAGAATTTGAAGAAATGTATCCAGATTTCATCAAAGAAGCAAAAGCAGATGAGAATAAAAAGGCAGTATGGACATTTGATGTGGCCAACCAGGTGGAAGAAATCCACGCAGGACTCTACCAGAAAGCTCTGGAAGCTCTTGGAAATAACGAAGAAGTAGATTATTATGTCTGCGGATACTGTGGAAACACTGTAGAAAATGAGGCACCTGATGTATGCCCCGTCTGTAGAGCAATGAAGTCAGATTTTTTTAAAGTAGACTAAATTTAGGTAGATCAATTCTTTAATTGATAAAATTAATTTATTTTCCCATTTTTTTTAATATAAATTATGCCAATTTTTTTATAAACTTATTAATTCAATTTTAATTGGTTTTTTTATTAAACAATGCATTTATTCCAGATTTAACCTGATTTACCCACTTCCTCTTCTTCAAATATTATGCGGAAAGTGGTTCCCGGACTTCTTTTAAGCTCCAGTTCCCCACCTATCTGTTGGGTTAGGCTGGTAACCAATTGCAGACCCAGTGAATCACTTTGATCCGGTTCAATATCTAAGGGGAATCCCACCCCTGTATCACTAACCACTAAAACACAACTATTATCATCTTCCTTGAATTCAACCCGGATCTTACCACTTTCTGCATTGGGAAAAGCGTGTTTCATGGAATTAGAAACTAATTCATTTATTATTAAACCCAGTGGTATGGCTGTGTTGATATCGATCATCACATCCTCCACTTCCAGTTCCAGTTGGATCCTCGCTGGATCTGCCACGTAGGTCCGGAATAGATCCATGGACAGTTTACGGATGTAATCCCCGAAGTCCATGTGTTTTAGATCCTTGGAGCGGTAAAGTCGTTCATGAATCAATGCCATGGAATGAGCCCGATCCTGACTTTCCTTAAATATTCCCCTGGCTTCTTCATCCTTTATGTAACGTGACTGTAGATTTAAAAGGCTGGATATGACCATTAAATTATTTTTTACACGATGATAAATCTCCTTCATCAACATATCCTTATCTTCCAGTGCTTGTTCAAGCTTTATCTGGGTTTCCTTAATGTCAGTTATGTCCCTGGAAATTATCTGTACGTTTTGAACCTTATTTTCAGGACCGAAAAGTGGTTGAATACTGGTACTATACCATTTTTCGACTTCCCCATATTTTAGGGGTAGTTCCACTTCCAATCCTTCCCCTGTGGTGAAAACTTTCCGGATTAATTCCATCTGTTCATCGGCGTTTTTCGGGAAAAGCTCCCTTAATGATTTACCCAGCATCTCAGGAGGTTCCATATTAAAACTATTTGCACCAGTCTTATTAGTCAGGATGAAAACACCGTTATAGTCCATTACAGAAATTGGATCTTTAGCTGACTCAATGAGACTTCTGTATTTCTCCTCACTATCACGTAGAGCATCTTCTGCATTTTTTTGTTGGGTTATGTCCCTGCTGTTACATACAAATCCATTTATCTCTCCCTCTTCATCAAAGATAGGTGTTCCCTTGGTACCAAACCACAGGTAACTACCATCCGCCTTTTGGTAGCGATACTGTGCAGACTGAGTAAGGCATTTTCCAACGGCATCTTGCATACAAGAGGTTACCTTATCCCGATCATCAGGATGGACAAAATCAAACATTGACTTACCAACCATTTCCATTGGTTCATAACCTAGTATAGATTTCACTGACGGACTGACGTAAATATAGATACCATCTTTATTAGCCTGGCAGATTACATCAGCCATGTTAGTAGTGATCATAGCTAAATGGGCTTCCGTTTTTAGTAACACCCTTTCAGCCTGTTTTTGCCGGGTTATATCCCTAGAAATGGATGAAACACCAATTATATTCCCATATGAATCTTTGATAGGTGAACTGGTGAGAGAAATATCGATTTTATCACCATTTTTAGTAATACGGTGGGTATGGTAGTGGGCGATGGTTTCACCATGAGACACGTTATCCAGTATCTGTTCTAATTCATCGGATCCCGGGGGAAATATGCGAGAAACAGAGTTACCTATCATTTCATCAGCAGTATAACCATATATTTCTTCTGCACCATGGTTCCAGCTTAAAACAGTTCCATTTAAATCCTTGCCAACTATGGCATCATTGGAATTTTCCACAATTGCGGTTAGAGTTGAACTAACTTCATCAGCCTTTAATTTCTGAGTAATGTCTTTAACAATAACAGTGAAATAGCGTTGACCCCCTGATTCCCACATGGATCCAGCATATTCAAAAGGGAACTCAGTACCGTCTTTCCTGATCGCCCTAATCTCAGGACTATCCATGGTGAACTTAGTGAGATTAGAACTTACAAAACTCTTCATTCCTTCCTCAAAAGCTTTCCTGAATCTGGAAGGCATGATCATGGCAACAGATTGGCCAATCATCTCCCCCTCAGTGTATCCGAATATATTCTGGGCTTCCTTATTCCAGAAGATAACATTTCCCTGAGAATTTATACTGATTATTGCCTCTGCAGCTGATTCAACCACGGACCGGAACTTTTCTTCACTTTCAAGAATTTTCATTTGGGATTTTTCAATTCTTTCACTCAAAATAACGGTTATTACACTGACTGAAATGAATATAATGGCACGGAAAACATCATCTGCCCAGGGATCTACTTTTATGGGATTTATAAAGTCCGTGAAAAAAAGAACACCCGCCAGGAATAAAGGAACCAACAGTCCCTTCCGTTTCCACCAGATAGCAGAAAGGATAATGGGGATATAATAGAAGTGGGTGAATATTATTCCAGTTCTTAAAACAAAATGAAAGTAATAGGTTAAACCGCAAGCTACTATAATAAGAGCCAGGATTATGTAAGTTTCATATTTTGATCTAGATTCACCCCAATCCAACTTCAAGTCGGAAACCTCCTAGAATAAATCATACATCATTTTATTTTATTGAAAGAAGCATAAATAGATTATTTCCTTAAATGGAAGTTTATTGTAAAATAGGATTATCAACAAAGGATAATGAATATGGAAATAGGTTAATAAAGAATCTGGAAAAATCAAACAACAATCATGTCCATTTAACTCATTGAATCATGTCCATTAAATCTTTCAACTTTTCCAAATCCGCACCTTCTTCCATGGGGAGAATGTATTTCATTTCTTCTTCAACTACCACAATGGCCACTGGAGATAAGGAATAGAATTCGCCATCATGGTGTTTACAGTGAAAAATCTTAACTAACGGATAAAAAACCCTATTTTCTATTTTAAATGGTTTTCCAACCTTTATTTCCTGATTTTTCATTTTCCACCCAACTAATTATGCATTTGCCAATATCACTAATTAAACATGTATTCAATCCCACTACCCACGCATTTCTCCAATCAGTTCCCGCACTGGTTTTTTGGTGTATGCCCGTATTGCCTCTACCACTATCCAGATGAGCTTTAAACTCACATCCACCTCTAAATCACCATCAAGTACCCTTCTATCGAAATCCGGTGTTATAACCGCATCAATTCGGGTGATGGCATTAAGGGGATAGGTGAACGACCAGATATATCCTGTGAAAAGTGCGGTGTCTGCTGGACTTTCCATTCCCAAAGTCAGGTTCAGAGAGAATTTTTCCAGTGACACTGATCTATAAAATGCAGTTATCAACCGGTAAATATGTGGCAATGACTCTTTAACTAAGTTTAGAATCTTTAAAATACGTTTCAGGTTAAATTTATCTTTTTTATCTGTTTCATCTTCTTCTTTTTTTTCCTTTTTTTCATCCTGGTCTTTTTCATCTTCAGGTATCTCCTTTGAAAAAATGCGTATACCTAAAAATCTTAGACTAAAATGACCGTTAATTTCAGATCCCTGTTTTTTAAAGGACAAGGATAACTTTAGGGGAATTAAAAGAAAAGACAATAAAATAAGCACCAAAATAAGTATTATGATGCCTATTATAGTGTATATCAAAATTTAACCCACTCTCAGGCTACTAAATATTCAGGGTCAATTGTACAAATTATAATTTCTTTGAACTTATTCATTAAACTTTTTTTTATACTGGAGGTTCACCCTTTTTTTCTTCAGTTTTTGCTTCTTCAGCCTTTTTAGTGTGTTTTTTACTGTGTTTTTTACCCATTCCCATTTTTTTCCCTTCAGCCATGACATCAACTATAGCAGTACTGACTTCACCAATTGCCCGGGATAATGGGTCTGGATTTTTTAATGGCAATACTTTAACTCCTTCAGGTCCGCTTTGACCTTTGAAAACCACAACCATTGCCACTGGTTCTATACCAGCACCTCCACCGGCAGCAGCTGCAGAACCACCATCATTAGTAGAACTTTTACCTTCACCCATTCCTGCTCCGAATGCCATTCCCATCCTGGTAACAGGGATCATGATTTTGTCTTCACTTTCTATTACTTCCCCAATTACGTTTTCAATGTTTAAAACCTTTCGAATCTCTTCTACAGTGGTTTTTATTGGATCCTGGATATCCATCATAGTTCACCCCTACATTTTTTAATCTATAATTTTTTATAATTGTATATCCTATTGCCATTTAGGCATATACATTTTACTGAAATATTATTATAAACTTAAAGAATGGGTATCTTTTAGAAATTTTATCACAATCCATGGAAAAGGTTTATATAGTATAGGACAATAATGTTTGAATGCGGGCCCGTGGTCTAGGGGTATGATACCTCCCTGACACGGAGGTGATCACGAGTTCGAATCTCGTCGGGCCCATCATGCCGTGGTAGTTCAGTTGGGAGAACGCCAGACTGAAGATCTGGATGTCGCTGGTTCAAGTCCGGCCCACGGCACTCCCACTACTTATTATTTTGTTTTTTTGAAAATAACCTATTATTTACTGTATATTTTATTTCTTATTTTTTGATCTAAAACTGATTTTCTAAGATTCAATTTAATTCCATTAATTTGTAAACTAAATATGTTGTTTTTGTCAATTCTAAGTATAAAAAAGTTTAAGAAAGATTAAAACACTATGATAATTCCTTTCTAACAGTACCAACAGCTAAAATAAATAATCAGACATATATCTAAATTATTCCAGTGTGTTTACGGACGGCAACCGCAATTAAACCTCCAGCCCCGGTTAATATCCCATACATAATTGATCCTCCTATTAAAATGGCTAACCATGGTAGGATTCCCACATAAGCCAGAATAAATCCTCCAGGAATGATTGAAATCACTACTGCTATGCAAATCCCAACAAGAGCTCCATTTACTGTTCCTTCAGTATAACTCCTGGTTCCCATGGCAGCTGCGGAGATGAATCCAGATAGGAGGAATAGGGTTAAAGAAATCAATGAAACTCCACCTAAAAATGAGAATAACGTGGGTTCACTCGCATTTTGAACAGTTAATCTTATCAGACCAAAAAAGACAATGATATTACTGATTACAGTCATGACTATCAAAAATATAATACCACATCCCACCCCCCACAGGTCAATATGTTCATATAATCCCCTTAAACTCTTTTTTCTCTTTTCTCGCTCTTTTAGAACATAACCATAGTCATAACGGTTGGTAGGCCCTTCTTGTTTCAGTATTTTTCCACATTTAGAGCAAAACCGTGTTTTCACTTTGTTTATCTGCCCACACAATGGACATATATTTTCAGAATAGTGGCTACTGGTTTGGTGAGTGCTAGTTTGGTAGCTACTTGTCTGGTAAGTATTTTGAACCTTTTTGGTTGTTTTTTTCATGCCACGGGGTGTTTGTTCAGCATAACTTAAACTCCCACCACATAAACAACTTTCAAAGTCTTCTAATGATTCTCCTTTTTCAAGTTCATAGAATCCACCGCATTCATCACATATTATGAATTTCACTTAGAATCCCGCTCCTTATTGGATATTCTGATTATTTGATATTACTAATTTCTAAAATGTTAAGTTTGGGCCAATATTTCATTTGATTCATTAAATTACCCTATTCTTTTACGGATAAAAACACCAGCTAACCCTCCAACATTAGCCATTATCACTGTCAATAACAGTATCAACATTAACCTGGTGCTGGTTAAATCACTTCCAGGAGTTTCAATGGGAAGTGGATTGAAAAATGAGTATCGGATAAACAAAAAGATTAACATGATAACTGCAAAGATGGATAATCCTGCTAAAAGGTTAACATCAACAAAAACATCACTGAAACTTTTCTTATTTAATATAAAAGCAGTTATTGTGCTTGAGATTAACATGAAAAGAACAGATAATTGAAATCCAACATCGCCCCATAGGTAGTAAGAAACTAACCAGAAGCTCATATATATTAAAAATCCGAATTCAACTGGAGATTTAAGTTTCAGGAAGCGTATGATTTTGTTATCACTTCCAGAGGCGAGGTCCTGAATTAGAAATCCTGGTTCCCATAGGTGATTTAAGCCACGACCTCCCTCTCCACGCCCATCAAACATGGAGGGAAGATCCTGTCTAAAATAATTACCATCGGTATCTATTCTAAGACGATCCCTTAAAAACCAATCCCCTGGATCTGTGGTTTTTACCTTTTTACCGGCATAGATGTTTTTACTGGTTTTGGCTTCAACTTCATGAAAGTGGAAGTGTTCATTGAATCTTGAACTTTCATGGGCATCCAGAATAGTTCCACAATAGGAACAGAATGGTTTACCATCAGATTTCTCACCACATCCTGGACATTTTATGGAAGTTTTTTGAAAAAGAATTTCGTTTGCAGAAGCTAGGAATAACTCCCCTCCGCATTGACAACAGTCGAAATCTTCGGGAGATTCTGTTTCCTGGAGTTTATAGTATCCCCCACATTCATTACAAAGAAGATAAGCCATGATATCTCAAACACCAACTTTTTATCGAAATTATATTTTTTTTATTAATATTTAAATATTACTATTAAATCATAAAAAAATATCGTTTATTTTAGTAATCTTCAAGTTTATTACGCACAAAAATCCCCATAATTCCACCAACAGAAGATAAACTAGCCAAAACAGGAATTCCAATAATAATTATTAAAAATCCACCAATTACAGAGTAAGTAAAAAACGAATAAACCCCTAAAATCACAGAACCAATGAAACCTACCATAAACCCGTTTAAAAGCCCATCTATAAAATCATTATATTTATTTATATAACTGGCCATTGCACCTGAGGAAAACCCAATTAATAATAGAGATATGATTGAAACGTTGAAGAAAAATTGGAAATCATTGTAGTAGATATCACCAGAATAGTAATAATTAAAGGACATCATGCTCATCAAAGAATAGAAAATTATTAGAATAATAATTACCAGGAATATAACTCCTGCTGAAACACCAACCCATTTAATTCTGTTAAAGAGGGATTTAAGGCCGTTAATGGGTTCCGAATGAAGGTTTTTTGGTGAATTCTTTTCCTGAACTTTTCTGGTTAAAGAATAATCCTCATTTTTTCTTTTGCTAATCACTTCGCCATTTTTCATCTTCAATAATTTTCCACCGCAATTAGAACAATAAAGACCATCTTGATCTTCATTCAAACAATTGGGACAGATTAATTTTACACCTTCCCCTATTTTGCCCGTTGTATTCCCATTTTCATCGGTAGATCGCTCCTCACCCTCATATTTTTCTTTTATAATGTTTTCAGGATTATTTTCCGTGTAAGTTAATTTTCCACCGCATAAACAGCTTTCAAAATCATCAATGGATTCTCCCTTTTGAAGTTGGTAATATCCCCCACATTTTTCACAAACTAAAAAAGGCATGATTTTGAATTATGAATTAATGATTATTAATATTTTTTTCGTATTCCCTAAACTACTAAAAAATAAAATAGCATAAATAGTGTTAATATGTAATTTAATAATTATTTTAGAAATAAAGGATTCATCAAAGACAAAATCAATTCACCAGAAGATTTAATCATCAAAAAGCAGGGTTAATCCAATTTAACAGCTTCTTATAAATTATTTAATAATGCCAATTACAATTTTTTTACTATTTTTATCGTATTTTAATAACATCTGAAATTTTTACTATTTTTATTGTATTTTAATAACATCTGCAAAATTAAACAAATAATCCCAATAGAACTATAGAAACTAAAATAAATGTGACCCCTGCTAATATCCCTATCGGTTTAAATGTTTCACTTCGATTAGTCCCTAATACTTCTTTGGCAGGGATTAATATCTGACCACATGCACTGCAAAAAGCTGTTTCAACTGTAACCACCTTACCACAGTTTTTACAGGTGATTTTAGGAGATTGGATCTCAATTTCATCCTTTTTTTCCACAATATAGAGTTTACCTCCACATTGACATGAATCAAAGTCATTAATAGATTCTTCATCCATTAATTGGTAGTAACCACCGCAAATTTCACAGACTAAATATTTCATAATATCTTTTTTTTGTCTGTTTATAGGGCTATATATGGTTTACCATGGGATTAAAAAGAGGATTTATTATAAATAAGAAGAATCCATTGACAAGAATGTAATTAATGGGAAAAATAGTAATTAAATGGACATTAATCTTTAATGGTGAGGATAATCTCAAGGTCAGATGAAATTCATAAATCAGTGAAATAGTAGGCGTGATGAAAAATAATCATTAACTCTGACATCCACTTTACCTGCAGATTTTTCCTTTTAAATAGGTGCTCAGGGAATGGGTTATTTCCACATCAACGTAAGTTCCCAGAAGAGCTTCATTCACTACCACTGTTTTATATGAGTTACTGCGGCCAAGGTACCCGCCTTTACTTCCTTTATCAGTAATTAATATTTTTTGATGTGTGCCCAGGAGTTTCTGATTGTTACCAGTTGCAATATTCACTTTAAGATCGTTTAATTTGCGGGATCGCCTTTTCATGATTTGGTGATCAATTTCAGGAAGTAATGATGACCGGGTGCCAGGACGGTGATGATATTTGGAGATGTGTAAAAAATCTGGCCGAATCTCCCTGATTACCTCCATTGTGCCCTGAAAATCATTTTCATTCTCAGTGGGATATCCCAAAATAATATCTGTTGCCAGGGATAGTTCTGGTATTTCGATCTGGAAATGGTTAACTATTTCCAAGTATTCCTCCACACTATGGCCACGATTCATATCAGAGAGTATCTGATTACTCCCACTTTGCAGGGGGAGGTGGAGGAACTTATAGACTTTCTCATTTTTAAAAGAAGTTATAATAGCTTCCAGGTCGCCTTTAATGTTTTTAGGGTGCATCATCCCTATTCTTATGCGAAAATCGCCCTCAATGGAACATATCTCATTTATGAGATCTGCCAGGCTTTCTCCTGTGTCTTTTCCATAGGCAGCAGTATCTTGAGCTGTGAGCTGGATCTCCACACAACCATCTGCAACTGCCTGCTCTGCTTCCGCTTTTAAAAGGGATGTAGGATAACTTTGAAGCCCTCCCCGTGCAAATCTGGTGCAGCAGTAACTGCATTTACCCAGACATCCTTCACAAATCTGGAGAATGTGCACCATGGGGTTGGAACGCTTCCTTGGAAGGCAGGTTTTAATATCATCTCCATGACCGGTTTCCCTCGCCAGATGACCATTCATAACTGCTTCAACTACTTCTGGAGCTGAATTTATCCTGCGAGCCCCGATCCACCCTGCTTGGGGTGCCATTTTTTCCAGTTTTTCTGAATCAATATCCACCATGCAGCCGGCAATGATCAATTTCTTTTGTGGAAACTGGGCCTGCAGTTTCCCAATACGATTGGTTATCTTCTGTTCAGTGGGTTGTTTGACGTAACAGGTGTTTATGATAATAACATCCGCATCTTCAGGGGATTTTACAATTTTTCCACCAGTTTCTTCCAGTAAACCAGCCATTATCTGGGAGTCTGCCTGGTTAAAGGTGCAACCAAAGGTTTCCATGTAGATTTTCATGTTAATCAGGATTTAATTTGATATTTTTCAATATGAGATTCTTAATATGTTTTTTTTTTGATTGTTAAGAAATGTTAATTAGAGATATTTCAAGAAATGGATTAAAATAAAGGCAAGTATATCACTAAAACTTAGTTTTTTTTGGTTGGTCTTTATTAATCTTCAGGCCAGCCATGTTTGCCGATCATGGGTACGAAAACAACCCCTCCTAAATTCAGGGTCTGGTAATCATCATCTGATATTCGCTGGACGGATACCAGTTCCTGGAAGTAGTCCGATCCCGTGGGCATAATCAGTTTTCCACCAATTTTAAGCTGTTTTTTAAGGGGTTCTGGAATTTTTGGTGCGCTGGCTGTTCCGTAAATCCGATCATATGGGGCTTTATCAGGGTAACCTACAGTTCCATCTCCTTCAATCACCGTTACCACGTCAGAATATCCAGTTTTTTTTAGGTTGTCTCTGGCCTTTTCTGCCAGTGCGGGAATCCGTTCAATAGTGTATACGTGACCTTTTTTACCCACTATTTCAGCTACTACTGCAGCATTATATCCCCAACCACTTCCAATTTCCAAAATATTCATTCCTTCTTCTAATTCCAATTTTTCGGCGATAATCGCCACCATATGGGGAGCAGAAATAGTTTGACCTTTCCCTATGGAGAAAGGACGATCCAGGTAGGCGTGAGAACTGTTCTCAGGAGGCATGAATTCTTCTCGGGGAATTTTGAGCATGGCATTTTTTACTTTTTCGGTTGTTATGTATCCCTGCTTAAAGAGTCTTTCCACCAGATTTTCTCTTTCATCATTCATATGAACCACTTAAATTCTCAAAGTTTCCACTCATTGATAATGGACTTAAATCCACGGATAATACTTAAATCCAAGGATAATGAGTGTACTTTAATCAATGGAATGGTATACTTAATCAATGGATGAAGTTCTGCTATGAATTGAGGGATAATGGAGTTTTAACATCTTTCTTCTCGCTAAACGTGTTGGTACTGTCATCTAAAATTCTTAATCTTCATCAACTAGTTCAGCTGTTTCCACTATTTTAGATGTTAAATCGTACTGGAATCTGTCTCTCTTATCTGCGGGTCTCCCGTAAACTCTTTTAATTTGTTCTGCCACAGCCCCTCCCTTCCTGATCCTTGATGTGATGGTTTTCATGGATTTTATTTGTAAAACTGCTCGTTCCAGTTTCACAATATCACCCACATTAAACTGGAAATCCCTTTCAACTTCCACCTTTCGGGATAGGATCCTGCCACCATAGTCTATGGATATTCCTACTCTGGT
This sequence comes from Methanobacterium sp. Maddingley MBC34, assembly GCA_000309865.1. NCBI lineage: Archaea > Methanobacteriati > Methanobacteriota > Methanobacteria > Methanobacteriales > Methanobacteriaceae > Methanobacterium > Methanobacterium sp. Maddingley MBC34. The sequence goes on from AMGN01000003.1 coordinate 22,851, forward strand.
TGGTCCAGCAAGGGATGCTGCCCAAATAGTTACCAGTTCAGAAACCGGGCTTTTCGAAACACGACCTCCCCTGATGTTTTCCAGTGAAGTTATTTCCACTTCTTCACCATCCACAATCAGCACTTCCCCTGCCTCTAAAACCTCGTCAGGATAGATTTTAATGGTTTTTTTCACTGATTCTTCAAATTTACTGATGATTACTCTGCACTCCACCATTTTAGGAATGGCAATTGTCTCTCTGAATGTGTTTCCACATTCATTGCACTTTAGGAGAACTTCTTTGGTATTTTTACCCTTGGTTTTAAGTATTTCACAAGATTCAGAATCACAAACTGGACATTTCATTTTCTTTCCTCGCTTCTATCAAAATAAGTAAAAAAATATTGTAAGTTTAATAACAATTTTTCTGTATTTTGAATTATTTATAATATGAATTCGATGGGAATAATTGATTGAACTAAATAATTGAACTTTGATTATATTAACATTATTAGATTTAGTTTAGTAGTTAAAATATTAGTAGGAATAAAAATTTAGTAGAAATAAAGATTAAAATGGAAATAAATCTACACAAAACATTTAATTAAGTTCATCAGGACTAGTTTTCCTTTTTTTATGTAAATAATGCTGTACCAAACCTCCATCCTGCAGTATTCCCAGCATGAAATCATGGAATGGTTGTATATGGCAGCTTTTTCCAGTGGTGAGGTTATGGATTATTCCCTCTGCCAGATCAATCCGAAGTTCATCTCCTTTATCTGCTTCTATATCTGCCACTATAACTGGTAAACCCACATTTATAGCGTTGCGGTAAAATATACGTGCAAATGACCGGGCAACAATTGCATCCACACCAGCGTGTTTTAAGGCTACAGGGGCCTGTTCCCGAGAGGATCCGCAGCCAAAATTCCAGCCAGCCACAATAATATCGCCTTTTTCCACATTATTAGTGAATTCAGGGTCTTCTCCTTCCAGAACATGGCTTGCCAGCTCGTCTAAACTGAAAGTTCTTAAGTATCGTCCTGGTATTATCACATCAGTGTCTATACTGTCCCTGAACTTCCAAACTTTACCCTTTATTTCTTCTTTCATAGTACCATTAGAATGATTTTTTTAATTAAATAACTAAATTAAATGATGTTTTGTTATTCGTATGGTTTTTGATAAGTTTTATTTTGGATTCTCAAAAATTGATTTTTTACACTTGGGATCATTTGATTAAACAGATAGATCCCTTAATTTTGGGCGAGTCTTTACTTTACAGCACCATTATTTTGAGCACAGGTTTCAATTATATGACCACCCATATCTTTAAGGGCATCATTCGCTGCACTTAGTATATCCTGAGGACTGTCAGTAACTGCATAAATGGTAGGTCCAAAGGAACTCATTCCCACTCCTGGCGCACCTTCATCCCGAAGAATCTGCATTATTTCACCTATAACTGGATTTTGCAGCTGGTTTTCAATTTTTTTAAACCCAATATTTTGTATACTGTTAACTGCTTCTCCGAACCCTTCCAGGTCTTTTTCCAAAACCGCAGGCATCATCTTCATTAAAAGAAGATGTGAAAGTCGTTGCACCTCTTCTAAAGGTACAGGACAGTATTCCTGGAAAATATTAACCTCTTTTTCTCCAGAAACATGTTTTTTAAGATGAGGAATAACTAATACAACTTTCCAGTCCTGTGGGAAATCGTATCGAGCAATAATTGGTGGAGGTGCTGCTTTTGAAGCAGATGAAGGTAAAAAATCGGGTTTTTCACCATGGTGGTGGCCTCCATCGATTATAAAGCCTCCTTTATCAAAGGATGCCACACCTATACCAGATGTACCTCCACGACCAACTATATTTGCAATTTGAGGCACACTTATTTCCTGATTATCCGAGTCAGAAATGAGTTTACCTGTAGCTAGAGATAATTGAGTGCCAGAACCCAAACCAGAATGAGATGGATACGTTTCATGAATAGTAAAACTATATCCTCCTTCTAAATGAAGGTATTCCATCATTAGGCTAGCAGAAGTTCTTATTTTATCTTCATAATCAACTAAAACATTAACCGGAATGTTTTGACGATTTTTAAATTCTACGGCAATTTCACTGCCTTTCTGTTTCATTTCCAGAACAAGGCGGGGTTTTTCCAGTGTCAGGCCCACCCCACCATCTATTCGACCCAATGAACCATTGAGATCAATCAGGGTTAGATGCAGCCTTGAGGGAGTTTTGATTATCAATTCTGCTACCAGTTTTATTTTTTTTGATGAGTTTAGAAAGCTCTATTGGAGTTTAGAGAGTTCTATTGGAGTTTAGAGAGTTCTATTAAGGGTTAGAGAACTTTATTCTTAGCGACTTAAAGAACATTATTTACTGTTTAAAGAACTTATTCTTAGTGCCTTAGCGAACTTATTTTTTCAGTGGCTTAGCGAACTTCTTCTCAATCTCTGAACGGTAAATTGCATTCATAGAACAGAATGGTATTATACGTCCATCAGGAACTGCATAGTGGATCACACATCTTTTAACCCGGTCCTGGTCGAAGTTCCAGGGATCCATGAAGTGCATGCATGATATAAGTAATGTTTTATGGTGGAAATCTCCCAGAGCGCTGTAAGATCTTTCCTTAAAGACCTTGGTCAGTATCCCAGTTATATCCAGTGAATCAGGTTTTTTATCCCGATCAATGGTTTTGGGAAGTTCCATTGTGGCCCGGCTTATGACTCTAGCCTTGCCAACAAGGCCTCCGTCGTTTATATCATCACTGCTACGGGAAAGGAGGTTGAAAAAGCGGTCCACATCTACAAACTGAGTTATGGGAATAATTTCATCATTATCAATGAAAACGTAGGTGGCAGCACCGCAGTGGGGGTGGCAGGTGAATGATACCTGGTCTTCCCCTTCAATGGCCTCCACAAAATCGGTGATGGGTATAACTGAAGATGCAGGGTAGAAATCATCATGCGCGATCTTACCATCAGTCTGCTGTTCCACTAAATTCTGGAAGGTGGGTATAGTTATTCTCTGTTCTTCCACTTCCTCCGCACGTGTTCTGCCAGCAAAGGACACTGGCTGGAAGTTCACTCCCCTAATGATGTCCAGGTTTTCAATGGCAAATCGTATGATGTCACCAACCTGATGATCATTGATTCCTTTAACCAGGGTTGGTACAAGTACAATTCCCAGATCTGCTTTACGACAGTTTTCAATGGCTTCCAGTTTGGTTGGCAGGAGGTTACGGCCCCTGGCTTTAATGTATGGTTCTTCAGTAACTCCATCAAACTGAAGGTAAATAGTATTTAAAGTGGCATCTTTAAGTTTCTGAGCGAAATCAGGGTCTTTAGCCAGTTTAATTCCATTGGTGGCTATCTGGGTGTGGCTGAATCCTTCTTCCCGGGCTAACTTTACCAGTTCGACAATGTCCTTTCGTACAGTGGGTTCACCACCAGCATACTGGATGGCAGGAGTGGGAACTGGTTGGTTTGCACGGAGATTCCGTAACATCTCCCGTATTTCCTCATAAGTAGGCTCATATAAAGATTTAGATACAGCTGCATTAGCAAAACAAATAGGACAACGAAGATTACAACGATTAGTAACATCAATAAGGCCTAATATGGTCTGACTCTCATGTTCAGAACATAAACCACAACTATGAGGGCATTCCCCGTCTACGGTGGTTCGAGGGTTGTTAATACCATCACCCCTATAATCATAATCAGCGGCATGATAGTAAGCTTCTGAACTTTGCCAGTAAGTGTTTTCAAATTCACCATGCTCAGGGCATGTTTTTTTAATTAATATTCTTTCCTGGTCCTCAAAGACTTCTGCATCCACAATTTGCAGACATTCAGGACACAGGCTTTTCGTTTTCTTTATGACCATTATCTCACCTATATAGTATTTATGGTTAAGCACATAACTATTATCCTGTTTTAAATCGGAGGTAAACTAACTATGGACTCGAGTATTTTCAGTGTTTTGATTTTATCCGCTTACGCTATATACTTTATGTTACCGGCTTACCTAGCCAACGCCAGCGCCCTTACCTTTGGGGGAGGAACACCTCTTGATATGGGCCGATCCCTCAATGACGGTCGCAGGATACTTGGAGATGGTGTCACCTGGAAGGGAACCATCATAGGAATATTAATTGGAATGGGAATAGGCCTGCTCCAGGGCGCTATTACAGGTAATATATTGCAGGACCTTCTGATAGTAGGAGATCCAGGAATATATAATCTTGTTCAGGGAACTATAACCACTAACATGTTACAGGGCACGTTATTGGGCCTTGCATTGGGTAGTGGTGCAATTATAGGAGACGCTTGTGGGAGTTTTATTAAGAGAAGATTTAAAGTGGAACGAGGAAGACCAGTACCCCTTATGGATCAATTAGATTTCGTGGTAGGTGCGCTCATATTTGCATCTCTGGTAGTTGTAATTCCCTTTAACTTAATCATTCTGATAATTATAATTAGTATCTTCCTTCACTTGGGAGCTAATATCATTGCTTATTTACTGGGTATGAAGAATGTTTGGTATTAATCGGATGTCTTATACTGTTTAATATGATATAATATGAATTAAATCATTATACCTAGTGATATTGGTTGAATTAAAATAATTACCAGTAAATAATTCCATCCCCACTATCCCCCCCTTCTTTTTTAAAGATTTTCTAAACTATGACTAATTCTAAAATATAAACTTTTCCAAAAATTCTTTTCATTTAATGATTTGTAGATGTTTAATAATTTTCCCATAATTTTCCCATTAATATCTAAGTTTAGTGATTATTTCCCCTCTGATTCGAATTTGCTGATTTATTTCACGTAGATAAAATTGTTGAATATTTTTCATAAATTAAATTTGCTTATTATTTCTGCATTCTAACTTGGATTTACGAGATTTACTGAGATTTACTGAGATTTACTGAGATTTACT
>AMGN01000004.1:0-155000 GCA_000309865.1 Methanobacterium sp. Maddingley MBC34
TGGAAATACTCCAACTTCAAAGATGGTGTATTCGGTGAATACTTCCACGTCAACATGGCAGACAACAACCTGGCAATCCAACCCGAGGGAATGTCTGATGAAGCAGCAGTTATGATCGTCGACATGTTGAGTACTGGATTCATGGGTGCTGAAAACGCAGCAATAGAACTTGGTGCAACAGTAGCTGTCCTCGGTATCGGAGCAGTAGGACTCAGTGCTATAGCCGGTGCAAGACTAGAAGGTGCAGGAAGAATATTCGCAGTTGGAACCAGACCAATCTCGGTTGAAGTGGCTAAAAAATACGGTGCAACAGATATAATCAGTTACAAAGATGGAGACACTGCAGAACAGATTCTAGAAGCAACCGATGGAGTGGGTGTTGATGCAGTAATAGTAGCTGGTGGTCATGCTGAAATTTTATTAGATGCATTCAAAATGGCCAAAGCAGGATCCAAAATTGCCAACATAAACTACTTCGGTAAAGGACAAGGTGAAAAAGACACAGTACCAATACCCCGTATAGACTGGGGATTCGGTATGGCCGACAAAGACCTGATCACAGGACTATGTCCTGGTGGAAGAACCAGAATGGAAAGACTGGCAGATCTTGTGACCTACGACCGTGTAGACCCAACATTAATGGTCACCCACACCTTTAAAGGCTTCGATTATATCGGAGAAGCTCTCGAACTCATGAGAGAAAAACCAAGGGACCTAATCAAACCAGTAGTCCTCTTAGATTAAATAAAAAATTTTATTCTTCTATTTTTCCTTTTTTTTAGGAGAATGGAACTATATAGATCAGACTGTAAGATAAGTTATTTAAGGGTGTCCTAAGTCATTCCAAAGGGATCTTATGTCATTTCCGAAGTTATCTAGTCATTCCAAAGATGCCCTAGTTATTTCATTAAATTAAGAAGGAGGAATAAGATGATCATTGTGACAGCTACCATAACCGGCAAACCTGGTAAAAGGGATGAGCTTATTTTTAGATCTCAGGATGTAATTAAATCCACCCGCCAGGAACAGGGGAACATAAGTTACGAATTACTGGCCAGTACAGAAGATGAGAATGTTCTCTTGATGTTTGAAAAATGGGAAAATAAGGAAGCTTTAGATGCACATATGCAAACTGAACATTTCAAGGCATTTGGATCTGCAATTGGAGATCTTATGGCTAAAGAATTAGATATAACTATTTACTCTGCTGAAGAAGCATAAAAATGAGATTAGAATGGATGATTTAGGATTCTACCAGAAACAAAACACATCTACGAAGCACCTTCCTATTTTTCAATTCTCAAAACATTCCTATTCTTCAATTCTAAAAAAATATTATCAGCAACATCCTCCAGATCCACATTAGGGATGGTGATGATTATCGGGGAGTGGTGTGCAATGAACATGTTCTTGGTTAGATCATAAGCTCTTGCCTGAGATAGTCATCAAGGTGGATGGTGGGTTTATCCAGCATGATAAACTCTAAACTACCTCCAGATAACACCCTTAATTTATTCCTATTCCTATTTTAAACTTCTTAATATTTTTATAAACCTACTATTTTGATTATTTTCATCCAAGGGCTATGGAATTGTTGAAATATACTACTTACAAACATAATAATCGCTATTTTTATATGGGATAAATTCCATTTTTATATGTCACACGAGTAATCAACTCGGAAGATGTCTGGCAGAGGGTAAATATTTAACCTAAAAACACATCAGGAGGGATTGAATGGAAAATTGTTATGATTTAGAGGGGAAAGTGGCAGTTGTAACTGGTGCTTCAGGTGGTCTGGGAGCAGATGCAGCACTGGCATATGCACAAAATGGTGCGGATGTTGCTCTTTTAGCCCGGAGAAAAGACAGATTAGAAGCACTGGCAAAAGAAATTGAATCAACAGGACGAAAAGCTCTTGCTGTTCAGTGTGATGTGGCCAATGAGGCAAGCGTTGAAAATGCAATTGAAAAAGTCATCAACTATTTTGGAAAAATTGACATTCTCCTGAACAACGCGGGTGTAGCAATCCGTGGGGGCGTATGCGATTTATGCGTTGAAGACTGGGACAAGGGAATGGATGTAAATGTTAAAGGAATCTATCTGGTCTCAAAACACGTCATCCCACACATGATTGAAAAAAATTATGGAAAAATCGTGAATACCAGTTCCATCAACTCTGTGGCTGGTGATAAGAATGATGTATTCATACGTCACGTGTATAATGCATCAAAAGCAGCTGTTCGTGGTCTGACCATGGGTATGGCCTGTTCCTATGGTAAATATGGAATTACCATAAATGCGGTCGGTCCAGGCCTATTCGAATCCGAAATGACAGCTGATACTTTATTTAAATCTGATGAATTCCTGGAAGCCTACAGCAGGATTGTACCACTAAACCGTCCAGCTAAAAAAGGAGAATTAAATGGCCCAATCTTATTCCTCTCATCAGAAGCATCCTCATATGTAACTGGACAAACCATCTTTGTAGATGGTGGTTTTTCAGTGGTCTGATTTATTAAAAGATTTCAAATAAGCATGAATTGAATCATTAGACTAGGGTTTAAAGATGAATCATGAAATAAATTAAGGAGGAATAACCGTAATGATCATAGTAAATGCTACTATAACTGCTAAACCAGGTAAACGAGATGAACTTATTTCCAAATCCCAGGATCTGATTAAAGCCACCCGTTTGGAACCGGGTTGCATCAGCTACAATCTTTATGCCAGCACTGAAGATGAAGATGCACTGGTAATGATTGAACAATGGGAAAACAAAGAAGTATTGGACACCCACATGCAAACTGAACATTTTAAAGCATTTGGTGTGGCTATTGGTGATATTTTGGCTGAAGAATTGGGTATTGATCTATATTCGGCTGAAAAAGTATAGTTTCGGGAAAAAGTATAATTTAAGGAGTTCAGGAGATTTAATTTCCCTTAAACTCCATTTTTTTTTCATTCTTTAAATTCAAACATTCTTTAAATTCAAATGGTGATCTGTATTATTTTAAGATTCCACCAGAAATGAAACACCATCTTCCTTTTTGATCTTCATAATGTTGTCCGCAGCATCCTCCAGGTCCGCATCGTGGGTAACGATGATCATCTGGGGTATAATTGACATCTTTTTGAGCAGATCAATTAGTTCCTGTCTTCTGTAGGCATCAAGGTGAATGGTGGGTTCATCCAGCATTATCATCTCTAAACTACCTCCTGAGAGCACCTGGGTTATCCCTAATCTCAGGGCAAGGGCAACTGCTATTTTTTCCCCGCCACTGATCATATCCAGGCTGCTTTCACCGCTGGGGCCGTAGATGGTCACGTCATAATCCTCATCCAACCTCACATCAGAGTATTCAAAGTTGAACCTTTCAAATAACTCCCTTGTTTTTTCCTCAATAAGTGGTCTGGATATATTCCTTAAATCCTTCTGAACACCGTCTTTACTGTAAAGATCCCTTATGATGTTTAAAAGTTTTAAAAAGTCCTTTAAATTCTTCAATTCTTTTTCATATTTTTTAAGAGAATCCAGTTTCTGTTCTATCTCCTGAATGGAGTTTGATAGTTGATCAAGTTGTCCGACCAACAACTGTTTCTGGCCACTCAGCTCCATTAATTCCTCATTTTTCAATTTCCATTCCATTTTAACCCTTTCATGGGATTCCAGGTTGTAATTTAAATCATCAATCACTTTTTGGATTTGGTCCAATTCTTCATTGATTTCTTGGATCTGCCTTTGATTTTCATCAATTCTCTGAACTAGGGACTCTTTCTGGCTGACTTGCCCCAGTAAGTGCTGATGTTTCCGGCTCAGTTGTTCAAGGTAGGCTATTTCATCAGGGAGGTTTTCCACACTGTCCCCTGCAATTTCCATAAGAGCACTGATATTTTTCTTTAAATCTCTTATCGGTGCATTGATTTCATCTAACTTTACCATTTGTTCTTCGTAATCTCCCAGTGACTCTAAAGAACCACTAGCAGTGAGATATTTCTCATAATTTTCTTTGATAGATACCAGTTGTAATTTATTTTGTTCAATATCCTTTTCAATATTCTCCAGAATAACTATCTTCTTTTGAAGTTCCTGAAGATTAGAATTAATGTTATCAATTTCCTGTTGATGATCATTTACTGATTTTAAGTATTCCTTCAGGATTCCCAGATTTATACTCTGAATGTTGGATTGCTGAGAATCTAAAATTTTCTTCTCCGCTTCAAGTTCCTCTAATCTCACCTTCAAAGTCCATGATATTTCCTGGTTATCCTCTATTTCTGATTGATAATCTGCTAATAGCTCTTCCCTTTTCTGAGGAGTTATATCTGATTTACAGATGGGGCATTGGTCTTTAACCTGCTCCAATTCATTTATGGGGTTTTCCAAATTCTCATTTTTGACCTGTAGGTTAGACAGTTCCCTTCTAATATCCTGAATAGAATCAGAAGCTTCCCGGATCTGTACCTCTAACTGTGGTTTAAACGTTGATAAGTGATTTTCAAACTCTTCCACCGAAGCAAAACTAGTACCTAAAACCTGATTGGATTTTTCAAGAACATCCCTTATTTTTTCAAGGGATTGCTTCATTTTTCCTTCAATTTTAGACTTTCTTTCTGTGTACTGTTGAATTAGTATCCTGCTTCCCTCAAACTGATCCTTAGCATACTGTAAATTATTAATTTCACTGTCTAAAATAGAATACTCATTGTAAAACTGTTCATTTTCATTTAAAACTTTTTCAAAACGTTCAATATCGTTTAAAATAGTGGTTATTCCTTTTTTATCTTTCTGTAAGACTTTTAACTCTTTACTTTTCTCGGCAAGACTTTTTAAGACGTCCAGTTTCTTTAACCGGGGTTCTATTCTGGTAATTTCCTCTTCTTTAAGGATAATTTCATTTAACTGACCTTCAAGATCATTTCGACTTTTTTTGAGCTGATCCTGGAAATCTTTCCTGGATTTAAGGAGTGTGTTGGCATTTTTAAATTCCATACTCCGTTTATCTAGAATTTCCTTCTTCTCCTGGAGAAGATCAGATTCAATAATATTTTCCTCTCTTTTAAGGTTGATATCCTTAATTTTCAGGGCCAATTCGCGCTTTTTGTCTTTTTTGGCAGTAAATTCAGTTTCAAAGTCCTCAAAGGATTCGATCTTTCCTTCCAATCTTATCTTTCGTTCGTTGTACTTATCCAGGATGACTTTTAAATTTTTCCAGGCCTTTTCAAGGGAATCAATACCAAGAAGTCTTCCAATCATCTGTTTTTTTTCAGAAGAGGTTTTATCAATGAGATCTGCTATTTCTCCCTGCCGGACGTAGACTGCATTGAGGAACAGATCTCCATCCATCTCCAGAAGGTTTTGAACTTCCAGAGTCACCTGTTTATCCCCAGAAACCAATGATTGGAATCTTCCACCCTCTTTAATCTTCATAATGGCTTTGGAAGATGTTTTTGTCCGTTCCCTCAGTACCCGGTAGGTCCGGCCATTGGCAGTAAACTGGATCTCAACTGACATTCGCTTTTGGCCAATGGTTATAAGCTGTTCAATTCTCTTACTGGTGTGCTGTTTAAACAGTGCAAAACTCGCTGCTTCAAGGATACTGGATTTACCCGCACCATTTCCTCCGATTATTATGGATATTCCTGTATCAAACTCGATACGGGTGTTCCGGTGAGATTTAAAGTTATTAATGTGAAGACTTTCAATGATCATATAAATCCTCGTAGAAATTCTGGGCCATGGTTTGGGCAGTCTTGAAATCTCCATCAGAAAGCTCTTTCAGGAGGCCGGTTGCCAGTTCATTAACTTTTGTGTTGTTAAAATCCTTAAGATTATGTTCAATCATTTTTTTAATATCTAAAGCCTCTTTTCCATTTTCAAAAGGATTTGGTTCACTGTTAATGGTTGTGGGATGATAATTAGGCCTCACTGTAAGACAGGAGTCAGATAATGTCTGGTTTAAAGTTTCATACACCTCAGAACGGTTGAAATCTCCTCCCTCCACAGTCACCATGAGTATGGGTTTTTCCTGGAGACTGCTGATGTACTGATTAATACGGGACAACTCTTCTTGAAGTTTACTAGCCAGAATGGTTTCTTTTATAAACTCACGGGGGAGTTTGAGGTTGATATTTTCAATTTCAGGAATATCGCCACTGATATCCACCAGATAAAATCCTTTACCATTCTTTTTATAACCTTCAACCTCGTTGGAGCGCCATATCTCAGTGGAACCCGGATAGGCCAGTTTTCCCGCTCCAAAGTCATCAACTACCCTCTCATGAATATGTCCAAATGCACAGTAGTTGAAACTTTTAGGCACATCTCCAATTTTAAGCTCATACTCATAGGGAATATAACGGTCTATACCCTGATGGAGCACAAGAATTCTTTTTTCATAATTTTTGGATGATTTTTCAATACCTTCCAGTCGTTCAACTAGCTGTTTGGAGTGGTATTTGGATGTGTAGGGTGCGCCTCCTATGAAAACATTCCCTTCCAGATAAAATGGTGTTTTGGGACTGATTAGTTTCAAACCAAAGTCTTTGTATAAAATTTGGGGCGGCAGTGCATTTTTACGCATTACAACATCATGATTACCTGCAATGGCATAAATTGGAATTTTTTCTTCTTTTAACTTCAAAATACCTTGTTGTGCGGTGAGTAATGCCCTGGTTGGTGGTCTTGAATATTCAAACAGATCTCCCGAGTGTATGGCAAAGTCAGGCCTTTCACTAACTATTTCCTCAATTGCCTGGTTGAAAACTTCAAAAAAGTCAGTTTCCCTCTCAGTAAGTCCGTACTGACGGTAACCCATATGGGTATCAGCTAGATGGGCAAACTGCATCAGTAGTCTCCTCCCAGATCATCATATTCTCTTTTTTGTTCTTCAAGGAGCTTTTCCTGATTTTGATGGGATTTTGACCATTCTTCCACAATGTTAAGGTCGCCTCCTGTGATCTTCCCCTGGAATTCATCTATCTTAACCAGGGTGGGGATGCGAGTCATTAAACCCAGTATTATGGCTTCCCCAATATTCAGGGAAGGAAGCTGGGCTATTAAGTCATCACTCAAGCTTTCACTGGCACGTTGCACATGATTCTGGTCGGTTGGTTCCACTAAACGGAGAATTATCATGTTGTTGGCCTGTGACAGGGCATCAGAGTCCAGTGACTTGGGACTTTGACTCACCAAACACAGTCCCACCGAAAACTTACGCCCTTCCCGTGCTATTCTGCTTATCCACAGTTTCGATTCTGTTTTCCTATTTTGAGGAGCTAAAATATGTGCTTCTTCTAGGATTAGGAATATTGGGAATTCCAGGCCATCACCATTTCTTAAAAACTCTTTTCGACTGGCTAAGACATTCCTGAGAATATGGCTAACCACCACATCTGATGCAAATTCATCCACCGGTCCCAGGTCCAATATATTGGCTTTTCCCACTTTCAGACTGTCAATGATGTCTTTTGCTTCCAGGCTGAGTATGTTCCCATACTTATCCCTCATGTGTTCCAGTTTGTTTAAAACATCGGCTATTGATTTTTTATCTGCGGAATTGGTGGATTTAGCATCTGGATCCTCGGATTCGGCTAACCAACCTTCCAGTTTAATCTGGATCAATCCAATGAAATCTTTTCCAGTGGGTGAGCCCTGCATGAGGCTTTTCCGTGCAGATTTATACGCTTTTAAGAAGTATCTTTCCTGAACGTAAGCATTGGGTGGTATGTTCGATAATTTTTTGATTTCACCAAATGACAGGTAGAGGGGGTTGATCTGGGGTCTTATTACATTGACTTTATCAGTACCAAAATCAGTGTTCACGTACTCAGAGTGCATGTCAAATATCAGAACACTACCATTAACATTCAAAAGACCATCCACAATGACTGATACCGTATTTGACTTTCCTGCACCGGTCATTGCCAGAACTGCCAGGTGTCTGGATACCATCCTGTTGATGTCAACTTCTACACCTACTTCTTCCTGGCTTATCAATTTTCCCAGTTTTAAACCGTATTTATCCATTTTGAATATTTTCTTTAAAACCTCTGAATCTGCCACCTGGATCTCGGTTCCAGGGGGAGCCGGTGTTCGGGGAATGCGCAGGTCATCATCAATATCCCCCAGTATTTTAACACTACCCCTAATGTAATGGTCGTCCCCTTCAATGGCTTTGATTTTTTCAATAGTCAGGGGGTCGTATATTTGATCGTTAATGGAAACACTACCTCTCACCAGGGATTCGATCATCCCCAGCACGTTTTTTCCATCATATTTTAGGGAGACGTATTCCCCTACCCTGGGCATTTTTTTGGAGATAAAACTCACATTAACCAGTGATGTTTCTCCTATACATCTTCCAATGATTTCATTCATTTAGCATTTCCCTCCCACTCTTCTCCCTGAATCCCATTATCTTGGAAAGGTTTTCCAGGTCATTTTTACGTATTACAACATCATTATGTGCTTTTTTTAAGAGTAATGGATATCCTTCTGCACTTATATTTTTAATGGATTTCAGCAAATCTTTTATATCTTCTTCTGTGGCATAGTAAGGTAATTCAAATTTTAAAATGTTTTTGTGATCATCTAATCTGGCGTAGAAAATGGTGAAGGTTAAACTCTTTAGAAAATCATTTCTAACCTGAAAATCCCTTTTAATCTCCGAAACATTGGAATATCTTGGTTTAGAATAACCCTGTTTTTTACTGTACATATCAAATATAGCTATATCTGGTATTTTTCTATTGAAATATTCAGTACTGGTGGATGTTTTAGATATAGCCACTATCTTTTTGTTTTGTTTCATTAATTCACTGATTACCAGGAGGTTTTCCAAGTTTTCCAGGTAGATCATTGCCTCAGTGTCATCTTTAAATTCATTGGAAATTTTAGAAACAAATTTAGATGAAGTTATTTCAACAGATAAAGAGCTCTTCAATTCTTCCTCAAGAAGAGGTAAATATTTTTCCCTTATTATCTCTTTAACCTGTTCTTTGAGTTCTTTTTCAATGGGAAAAGGTCTTATGAGATTGCCCAGGATAGATCCATCGAAGAGGAACAAATCAATATCATATTGATTGAACATTTTCAGGGCGTTTTTAATTTCGAATATCCCCATATAACTCCTTAAACGGTCTTCAACATATTTATGGTGGGATATGATGTCAATTTCAGAGCTTTCGATCGTTTTAAGACCCTCTGATGAGTGGATTATTCCTTCTGCATCAATGGCATAAAATATGAATGGCAGGAATTTGCGTTTATTTATACTGCCATCCCCTGCAGCAATAATCACTTCCAACCCATTTTCCTCTATTGAATAATCAATCCACTGTTGAGAAGCATCTACTTGGGAGTATTCAATTCCTTCTAATTTTTTATGGATGTCATCTCTCTTTTTTAAAGCCTTTTCATAAAGTGAATCCAGCATTTAATCCCTCAAAATCAATATAAATCTCATTCAATCATTTTTTATCATAAATAAGCAGGTAATGATCATTATAACTATATTTTATTCCCATTGATTTAAACTTTATTTTAATATATGGCGATAACCAATCTATATTTATGAACATCCTCACGCGCCAACAGAAAAGGGTCTTAAACGGCATCAAATATTTCAGTGCAGAATACCAGGGAGGAGTTCCATACAACATCCTGAAACTTGACCTGGACGCGTCTGAAGAAGACCTTAACCCGATTTTAGCCCATCTGGAGAATGAAAATTACATATCCCTCCAGGATGGGATCATCACTCTGGAGAAGAACCGGACAAGTAAAAGTAATGAGGAAGGTGCTGATGTTCTGGAAGAAACACAATTAAGTGAATCTCCAAAAGAAACGGTAGAAAATAATCTTGATTTGCCTGCTGCTGATGTGGAGGATGTTGATGAATTTAACTCTTCTTCTGATGTGGAGGATGTGGATGATATTGAATCTACTGTTGATCCAGTAACTGTTAACGATACTAAATCCTCTGTTGAGGTTGTGGATGTGGGGGATATTGGTTTTGATGTTAGTAATGCTAATGACACTCTTACTGAGGATGTGAATGATACTGCGGAAACAGAAGAAGTGGAAGTAATTGAAAAGTTCTCCGAAGCTGAACTGGAATCCATGGAAATAATTAAAAAATTGTTGGATGATTCTGGGAACATTTCCCGAACAATCTTAGAGGGTAATCTTCTCTACGGGGAGTTGGGATTAAGCAGCATCGCCATGTACAATCTGATAACCTCTCTAGAATACAAGAGAGTTTTAAAGAAGATTAAGCTTATAGATGGGGAATATTATAAATTCAGCCCTGATTTTATTTAAAAAGCCAATTTAGCATTGTATTTTATCATTCCTTCAAAATTTTATCATTCTTCAAAACTACCAATATTCTATCAATCATAACCAGCTATACGGATTAAACTCCGAAGGTGGAATGTACATAACCTCAGCATAGCCCTTCTTCAAGAGCTCCTGGTTAACGTTCACACCATCCACATACACCACTGCCAGTGTACGGTCATATTTATCCTTATTTTTGGCATTATCAATGTCCAGTCCCACGGTTTTACCCAAGCACATGCGGGTTACATAGTCTTTAGCAGTTTGATATCCTGCTTCTCCTCTCTCGGGGGTGTTAACTCCCACAAAGCGCACTCTACCCGCCCCTTCCACATCAATGGTGTCTCCATCCACCACTTTGTAGCATTTACCACTCACCTCAACGTGCTGATCACTGGAACCAGTAGAAGTGGAAGTAGTGGTTGTTGGAACTGTTGTGGTGCTGTTGTTTGAAAAAAATACTGATGAGTTGTTTACTGGATTCAAATCATGACTGGTGCAACCGGAAACAGCTACTGTCAAGATGCAGATGATAATTAAAAGATATTTAAAGCTCATTTTATCCTCTTAATGATAATCATCCTTTTAATAACAATCAAAATCTTATCTGTTAGAAACTTTTTATTTCTTTATTAATAATGTTGTTTTTAAGGATAAAAAAACTTATTTTTAGCATATAAAAACTATTTCCAATACTCTTGAGAATCCCCTGGATTTACCATGTTCTTTATACAACTATGATTCACCACGCGATGCAATTAAATGTAATAAAATCTAACCTTTACCCATGATACTGGTAACTGGAGGGGCAGGATACATAGGCTCCCATGCAAATAAGGAGCTTAACCTGGCAGGATACGAAACTGTGGTACTGGATAACATGAGCTACGGACACCAGGATTTCCTGAAGTGGGGAGTCTTTGAAGAAGTGGATCTAGGAGACACGGAATCAATCCGAAATGTGTTCAGGAAATATGAGATAGAAGCAGTGATGCATTTTGCAGCATTTACCTATGTAGGGGAGTCAGTGGAAGACCCTCAGAAATACTACCTCAACAACCTCCGAAACACCCTAAACCTCTTCCAGGTGATGAATGAGTTTGAAGTGAAGAAGCTGGTTTTCTCATCCACATGTGCCACCTACGGAAACCCCCAGAAAATCCCTCTAACTGAGGACCATCCTCAAAACCCCATAAACCCCTATGGACAGGGGAAGCTCATGGTGGAAAAGGTTTTAAAGGACTACAGCCGGGCCTATGGTCTTCGCTACGTTTCCCTCCGTTACTTCAACGCAGCAGGTGCAGATCCAGATGGAGATGTTGGGGAAAGACACGATCCTGAGACACACTTGATACCACTCATACTGGACGCTGCTGCAGGTAAAAGAGAAGATATCAAGATTTTTGGAACCGACTACCCCACACCGGACGGTACCTGCATTAGGGATTATATACACGTAACTGATCTGGCAGATGCCCATATAAAAGCCCTCAAATACTTAGAAGCTGGGGGCCAGAGTGAAGTTTTCAACCTAGGAAATGGAAACGGATTTTCAGTCAGGGAAGTTATTGAAGAAGCGAAAAAAGTCACAGGTAACCAAATAAAAGCCACAGAAACTGAAAGAAGACCTGGTGATCCACCCATCCTGGTGGGAAGTTCAAAGAAGGCAAGGGAAATCCTTAAATGGCAACCAAAATATGATGATTTAACCAAAATCATTACCACTGCATGGGAGTGGCATAAAAAGGATAATAAGATGTGAATTTAAGATTCAAAAGAATCTAATTAAAAGGATTCCTTTATTTTAAGGATTCCTTAAAGATTGTTTTTATTTTAAAATATTCTTCAAATACTCCCTTAGCTCATCACTAACCTTAGGATCCTGCAGGGCTATCTCCAGGGAACTTTTCAACCATTCAACATTGTTCCCAATGTCATACATTTTCCCATTGAATATATGGCCATAGATTTCATCCAGCTGCCTCATGGCATCGGTTAACTGTATTTCTCCTCCCACACCGGGTTCCACATTCTCGATATGGTCAAAAATATCAGATTCAAGTACGTAACGTCCGGTTATGGCCAGATCAGATGGGGCATCCTCAGGACGGGGTTTTTCCACCATATCTTCAATACGGTAAACAGATTCTTCAACCTGCTTACCTTTAATTATTCCGTAACGTTCAATTTTATCCCGAGGAACTCTTTCAATGGCAATGGCAGATGCACCATACTTTTCATGAACATCCAGCAATTGTTTGGTACAGGGAACAGGGGACTGGCTTATAGTGTCCCCTAAAAGCACGGCAAATGGCTGGCCATCAACATGCTTCTGGGCACAGTGTATGGCATCTCCCAATCCCTTTTGTTTCTTTTGCCGGACATAGTAAATATCAGCCATTTCAGATATAGCTTCCACTTCCACCAGGTAATCCATTTTACCACAGTTACGGAGGGAGTACTCCAGTTCAAAGGAACGGTCAAAATGGTCCTCAATGGATCTCTTTCCCTTACCAGTAACAATCAGTATGTCATCAATTCCAGAGGCCACTGCCTCCTCCACCACATATTGTATGGTTGGTTTATTGTAAACTGGTAACATTTCTTTTGGCTGGGCCTTGGTGGCCGGTAAAAACCGGGTTCCGAGTCCTGCAGCAGGTATAACCGCTTTCATAATATTGCCTCCTCTTAAGTATTTAGATCCTTTCAGCATGCCCCGCATCCAATCTTAAATTCTTTCTGGGACTTGAAATAGATAATGATGAATCTTGAATGTTGTTCTAAAACTATTTCATATTTATTCTAAAATAACCTTTTGGTAATTTAACATTTTTTTCTAGGGAAATATCCTGGAAATCAGTCTTTTTTGGGGGGTTCTGGTGATGATTTTAATGGTAACTTCCATACCTTGGGGGATCTGGAGCCCTGTAATTTTTCTCCTCAAGTTCCCAGAAGACTATCTATAGTAATGGTTAATAAGAGAGAGATATATAAAACTTTCCAAGAAGAAATAAACGGTGTATTTATGATTGACGGCGTAAAAGTAAAGAAACTAAAAGTCATTCCTGATGAGAGGGGATGGCTCATGGAAATATTAAGGTGTGATGATGATATTTATCAGGAATTCGGACAGGTTTACCTGACCACAGCCTATCCTGGAGTGGTGAAGGCATGGCATTTCCATAAAAAACAGACCGATAACTTCACCTGTGTCAACGGCATGATGAAGGTTGCATTATACGACAGTCGAGAAGATTCACCCACATATGGAGAGGTCAACGAATTTTTCGTAGGGGACCGCAATCCAATGCTTATTAGCGTCCCTCCACTTGTTTACCATGGATTTAAAGCAGTGGGTACTGAAACAGCCTTTTTTGTAAGTGTTCCCACCCTGCCCTTCAACTATGATGAACCTGATGAGTACCGTCTTGATCCAGACACCGATGAAATCCCATATGACTGGATACTGGATGAAAGTAAAAAACATGGGTAGATATGGGATACATAGCTAAATAAGGATAATTGGTGATTTTATATGAAGATAATGATTACAGGTGGTGCAGGATTTATAGGATCCAACTTCGTACACCACCTCTGTACTAACGATGATTATGAAATAATGGTCCTGGACAAGTTAACCTACGCAGGGGACATGGAGAACCTCCGGGAAATCCGTGACAAAATCGAATTTGTTAAAGGGGATATATCAGATGAGGAACTGGTCTCCAAAATAATGCGAGACTGTGATATGGTGGTCAATTTCGCTGCTGAGACCCACGTAGACCGATCCATAGAGGACCCCGGGATTTTTGTTAAAACAGATGTTATTGGAACCTACAACCTCCTGGAAAATGTTCGCAAATACGATGTGGAACGTTACCTGCAAATATCAACTGATGAAGTCTACGGGAGCATAGAATCCGGATCATTCACTGAAAGTAGCAACATTGATCCATCCAGCCCCTATTCTGCCAGTAAAGCTGGTGGAGACCTCCTGGTAGGGGCATACTGGAAGACATATGGCACACCAATCATCCTCACCCGGAGCAGTAACAACTTCGGACCCCGTCAGTACCCTGAAAAGCTGATACCACTTTTCATCTTAAACGCAATGCAGGATAAATCTCTGCCAGTTTATGGTGATGGGAAGAACGTCAGAGACTGGATCTATGTGATGGATAACTGTAAAGGTATAGAAACAGCTCTCATTAAGGGTGAACTGGGAGAAGTCTACAACATCGGTGGAGGAAACGAGAAAAACAATCTGGAAATAACCCACCTCATACTGGAACTATTAAACAAACCAGAAAGCCTGATAACCTTTGTAGATGACCGACTGGGTCATGACCGTCGTTACTCACTGGACTCTGCTAAAGCAATGAAACTGGGCTGGAAACCCGAGTACTCATTTGAAGAGGCATTAAAAGAGACTGTAGAATGGTATAAAGAGAATTATTATCGTTATTTGAAGTAATCTGCTTATTTGACCAGATATATTTCATATCCTTTTTTTTATTTTTAAATCTCACTTTTTTAAGTAGAATAAATCTATAATACATTAAATTCTTCTAAATAAAAACTAGATTAAATCCTCTAAAATCTTATAAAACTCGTTTTCATCCATATCATATATGAGCAGGGTTTTCTGGCGGCTTTTATGTCCAGCGATAATATCAGTGTCATGACCGGTCAAAGTAGAGAATTCTTTCATGAGTTCTTTATTGGCCTTTCCCTTGGTTGGGGGTGATTTGAGTTTCACTTCCAGTGTCCTCCTCCACTCATTGTAACCCGCTATCTGGAACTTAGCTGATTTAGGGGATACCTCTATCATTACCATTATTCCCTGGGGAGTGGTTTGAACTACCTGCATAATGAAAACATCCTGATTACTTATTAATTTTATTAATTACCTCTTAATTTCTATTTTATCGTAACTTGGAATCTTTATAATACTTGCCATTACCTGAAAATACTTTGTAATAATTATATGTTTTTTCTTCTTCATATAAGCTGCTTTTAAACCATTTAAATACTGTTCTAATCATTAACGGTAACCTTTAAATAGTGTAAGTGAGAGAAGATGGTATGCTTCACTCTCTTGTGTGAGAATCAGCACAGCAGGGGTGGTCGAGCGGTCAAAGGCGCTAGGTTGAGGGCCTAGTGAGTGAGTCTCTTCGCGGGTTCGAATCCCGTCCCCTGCACTTCTATTAAACTTTTTTTATTCTCTAATTTTATTTTCAGACAATTATAGTGACCTTTAATGTTTTTCCAGAAGCAAGTTCGGCTATTAGATCGCTGTCCAGATCCACAGATGCTTTGTCTGCGTGTATCATCAGGGTTCGACTGCAGGTATAATCACTCCTGCGGCACACCATATCGGTAGGATGATCCAGAGTCAGTGATGGATGCCCGTAGCCTGTAATAATGTCTTTTGCATTTTCTGTTTCTAAAATAATTTGGATTCTTGTCTTTTCATCCTGGATTGCTTCTTTCATTTGGTGGGGCAGGTCATTTAAGGAGACTTTTGATGACACTCCCACAATACAATCTGCGGCCAGTCCAATTTCGGTATCCTGAGTTACTTCGAATGTGGTTCTGTGTTTGGAGGTTACGTTATGATGTCCTTTGGCTTCGAATGTGTATTCCATCTAATCACCGTGATGATATATTATGAACGTGTTGATGCATTGAATTAGTGCCAATATTCATAATTAGTTTTGAATTTAGTTTTGAGTTAGATTTGTATCCCTTGAATTAGTTTGAGTTAGATTTATATCCATTAAATTACTTTGAATAGTTTTTGTGCACTCTGAATTAGTTCTCAAATTAAGCTGATTTAATCAGGTATTAGTGATTTTAATATATTCCGAATGATATTGATTAGTGTGTAGGGTTATAGTTAAAAATAAGTTAGAAATCAAAATAAAATATTCCTAGGTGTTTCCATGAAGATCAACTGTGTAGTAGATAACAGGGCAGGATTCAAATCAGATTTATATGCAGAGCATGGATTTTCCTTACTGGTGGAAGAAAATGATAAAAATCTCATGGTAGATACTGGAAAGACACCCACAGTTTTAGAACGTAACATGGATCTAATGGGAATCACATCCGTGGATAGTGTGCTGATCAGTCACGGGCACAATGACCATACAGGGGGAATCCCGACTATTATGGATAATAAAATCAATTTTAAAGCTAATAAAACTAAGTTTTTCATGCATCCGGAGGCATTACTTCCTAAATTCGCAGTGGAGGATGAAAATCAACGTTACATTGGGTTCCCAGAAATTGACACTGAAACTCTTAATCTGGAATGGATCACTGAAAATACTCAAATCAATGATGATATGTGGATTTTCAACCAGGTAGAGGATCATTCTGGTTTTGAACCCATACCAGAATACCTGAAGGTTAAAGAAAATGGGGAATGTTTACCTGATGGCTTTAAGGATGAATTGAATTTAGTTGTTAAAACTGAAAATGGGCTGGTTGTTATTTCGGGCTGCGCCCACAGAGGCATAGTTAACATCCTCTATTCGGTCCGCGAATATTTTCAGGATGATATATATGGGGTTATTGGAGGATCGCATCTCATGAACGCACCTCTAGAGAGGATTCTAAAGACAGTGGAATCCTTCAAAAAATTAAACCCTGAAATCATTGCTCTGGGGCACTGCACAGGGTTTGATGCGTTATGCTTCTTTAAAAGGGAATTTGGGGAGAAATTCATCCCACTGGAGTCTGGTGCAGAAATACTGATCTAGAGTAAAAAAATACTGATCTAGGTGCAGAAATCTGTTCTAAATTGTAAGGGTGAGAAGGTTTCATGGTCAGAAAAACTATTTTAAAAGGAACATACTGTCTTTTTATAGATTTAAATAAGAATCAATCCCTGGAAATTGGTAAAAAAGGAGAAATACAGTTTAAAAGGGGTTGTTATGTTTATGTGGGTTCTGCACTCAACTCCCTGGAGGGGAGGATCAGAAGACACCTTAGGCAAAATAAAAAGATGCACTGGCACGTGGATTACCTCCTGGACAGTCCCAATACCAGGGTGATAGACGTATTTTACAGTGATGATGGGCTTAAACACGAATGTGAACTGGCAGCCCAGATAGCAATAAAAGGAGAGGGAATACGGGGCTTTGGTTGTTCGGATTGCAACTGCCCTGCTCACCTATTCTATTTCTCTGATGAGAGCCAGGCTACAATGAATTGTAGGGATGGATTCAAAAAATTAAAATTAGAAGTTAAAACTCTTGAAGATCTGGATTGATTTATGGAGTAAATGAATGGATTGTTTTATGGTCCTTCGTTTATTGAAATCCCCGGAAAAACTCATCAAATTCATCAGCACCCATGGGCTCGGGGATAACAAAGTCCTGGTTATTTAAAATGGCTGAAGAAAGCTTCTGGTATTTCTGGGCCTGTTCTGATTCTGGAAACTTTTCCATAACTGTCTTGGCATCAATTTCACTTTCTTGAACCAGTTCACTGCGGGGAATCACCCCTATAACCTTACTCCCAATCCGTTGGGCAAATTCTTCCACGATCTCCAACTCTCGGTTGATACCCCTGCAGTTACAGATAATGCCACCGAGGTTGCTTTTAAGTTTTTTTATACCCTTGGCAATGTTGTTAGCAGCATAGAGTGCCATGTACTCCCCAGAAGTAACGATGTAAACTTCATCGGCAAAGTTCTCCCTAAGGGGGACTGCGAATCCTCCGCAGACGACATCCCCCAGTACATCGTAGATGATAACTTCTGGGTCTCGGCTGAAGACTTCCAGGTTCTCCAGGAGTTTCATAGCCACAATAACTCCCCTCCCTGCACAACCCACACCTGGTTCGGGACCTCCACTTTCCACGCACATCACATTACCGTATCCTGGGAAGACCACATCTTCCTCTTTGGCACCTTTTTTCTCTTTTAAGATGTCCAGGATAGTTGGGATTCTTCGCCCCACCAGGGTGCGGGTGGTGTCTGCCTTGGGGTCGCAGCCAATAACCAGAACGCTTTTTTCTTCTGAGTAGGATGCAGCCAGGTTGGAGACAATGGTTGATTTACCAATACCACCCTTACCATAAATGGCAATGTGCTTGCTCTTACTCATCCCCTCACCATAGCTCCGATAATGTCTCCTCTGGTGATTATGCCCACCATTTTTCCATCAGAATCCAGAACTGGCAACCTTTTAACATCATGGGTGTCCATGAGCTGGGCGGCATCACTAATATCAGCATCCGGGGTAATGGTCACTACTTTTTTGGTCATAATTTCACCTATAAGCAGGGAAGCCGCTTTGTTCATGTCTTCGGCTATCTCATCCATCTCGTATTTCATACGCACCGGTAGTTCAATTAAGTCGAGTGGAGATGGCAGGATCAGTCTAATGTGGGGGGAGTGAACCTCCAGGAGTCGCATGATATCACCTTCACTGATAATTCCTACCAGCTGGCCTTCTTTATTCATCACTGGTGCTCCGCTGATCTTGTTTTCACGTAGGCTTCCAGCCACATCAACGATGCGATCGTCCACTTGGAATTTGATTACGTTTTTTTCCATGGCATCCTGAATTTTCATCATATCAACTCCGTTTCCCTGAACTATTCTCAGATTACTATAATAAAATCTATACCTTTAATCTAACACATATCTCCTAATTAGTATAACCTTATAGGGAATAAAATTTTTCTATTTTCACCTAGAGTGTTGGTTATTTTCTAATTTTTTATCAACTCATCCAATATCTTCTTCTTGTATGTGTATGCCTCGTCACTATTTGTGGACTAACCTTCATCCCTTCTCAATGCTTCCAGGGAAGATTTCAGATATTTATAGTTATAAAAGGATCTCTACATTATCCTGCGCAATGCTTGCATTTACTTCACTCATTTTGGTGTTGTAAAAACTCATTGTAGTAAATGATTAATCCAGTGATAATTGATGAAATTTTTGATTTAGTTATCTGAATTTTTTGATAAATGTAGTGCATTAATCCCTAATTCTGAAAATTAAAAGTTAATTTAAAATTAGCAAAAAAATAGTATTTAATATCCTATTTATTTCTTTTAATTCTTTGGTACACCAGATCCCCTGGTCGAACTTTATCTTCAAGGAGAACTCCCACATTTTCTCCCCCTTCTGATTTTTCAATGTTTTTACCCATTATCTGTATGGAATCTACTTTCTTAATAACTGAACCAGTGGTGGGGCCCTGTATTATAATTTCATCACTCACCCTCAGCCGATTCCAGAGCCTTATCTCCGCAGCTTTCACTTTAGAATAGTAATTAACAACTTCCCCTATATCCTTCTTGTAGTGGGTGGCCTGGTTGTAGCTACTGGTCTGGTGGGGTGTCTGGAAGTAAAATCCCGTGTCAAAACCACGATTGTAAACCTTCCCGAGTTCATCTAACCAGCGGTCCTGAAATTTCCATTCACCGCATTGATAGGAATCTATTGCTTCCCTGTAAACCTGGGTTACGGTGGCCACGTAATCAGCAGGTCTGGCCCTACCTTCAATCTTAAAGGAAGAAATTCCTGCATCCATAAGTTGGGGTATATATTCGATCATGCAAAGATCACGGGGACTTAAAATATGGCCTTTGAATCCATTGATTTCATCTAATTTTCCTTCATTTTCTTCCAAACCATTCTTCCCTGGTAAACCTATGGATAATGCATCACCATCCTTGGAGAATAACATCCACTCCTTTCTACATGGTTGCAGGCATTCACCGCAGTTGGCATTCTTCTGGTAAAGATAGGAACTTAAAAAACATCTCCCGGAGATGGCCAGGCACATGGCACCATGGATAAAAACCTCCACTTCAATGGGACTTGCACCCGTCAGTTTTTTTATCTCGGTTAAGGATAGTTCACGGGAGAGAATCACCCTTTTAACACCCAGTTCATGGAGAAGTTTCAAAGATTCCCCATTGGATATATTGGCCTGAACACTCAGATGAACATTAACATCAGCATCCTGGGCAATTTTAAGAACTCCTAGGTCTGAGGCGATTACTGCATCAGCCCCTGCATTTTTGATTTCTGGTAAAATAGTTTTAAGATGTTTTATATCCCTATCTCTCATTACAGTGTTGGTGCAGACATAAAGGCGAGTCCCATAATGATGGCAGCGTTCTACAGCGTGATTCAGGTTTTCTAAAGTAAAGTTGGCTGTGTGGGCGCGCATGTTGTATCCATCTAAACCAATATAAACTGCATTGGCCCCTTTTTTCAGGGCGGCCTCCATGGCGGTAAAGTCCCGGGCAGGTGCCATTAATTCTACCATAAAAAATCACCTACTTGTTAAAAACCAGTTTATTATTGATATTTTAAGATTAAAGTAAAGAGTTAAAATTTTAATCAGTGAATAATAAATTTGAATTGTTTTACTATTCTATCTTTTCATTGAATTCAATTTATAAAAATATCTAATAAAAATATTTAATGAAAATCATTTTTTTAAAAAAAAGTCTAAATACCCTGTAAACTTTAACTTCTACAGGATTTAACATCTACAGGATTCGTATTCTTCAATATCTGCCGGTAATTCTGTGGGGTACTCTCCAGTGAGGCATCCCAGACACAGTTCATCCCTTTTGATTCCAATACATTCCACCAGGGAGTCTATACTGAGGTATCCCAATGAGTCAACACCCAGAGTTTCCCTTATCTTTTCCACAGCTTTATCTGAAGCTATGAGCTCCTTACGGGTGGCCATGGCAATACCATAATAACAGGGGGAGGTTATGGGTGGTGATCCTACACGTAAATGGATCTCCTTTACCCCTGCTTCACGAAGCACGTTCACCAGGGATTTAGAGGTTGTCCCTCTAACTATACTATCGTCCACCAGAACTATGCTTTTACCTTCCAGTTCTGACCTTATAGGATTCATTTTTAGCTTGACGGATGTTTCACGCTCTTCCTGGGTGGGCATTATAAAAGTACGTCCTATGTAACGGTTCTTGATCAATCCTTCCCCGTAGGGAATTCCCGAAGCACGAGAGTAACCTATGGCTGCACTAATTGCTGAGTCCGGTACTGGCATGACCACATCTGCATCCACAGGGTGTTCCTTAAAAAGGGATTTTCCAATGTTCTTCCTTACATTGTAAACAACCCTTCCATCCAGTATGCTGTCTGGACGGGCGAAATAAACGTATTCAAACATACAGTGGGCACGTGGTGTGCCCGGGTTTTTGGGGATTTTGAAACTATGCACTTCATTATTGATAAGCAGTATTTCCCCTGGTTCCACGTCACGAACGTAT
Source organism: Methanobacterium sp. Maddingley MBC34 (assembly GCA_000309865.1). NCBI lineage: Archaea > Methanobacteriati > Methanobacteriota > Methanobacteria > Methanobacteriales > Methanobacteriaceae > Methanobacterium > Methanobacterium sp. Maddingley MBC34. Next base: position 21,629 of record AMGN01000004.1, read on the forward strand.
TTTGCTCCTACCACATCAAAAGCAACGGTTTCTGAAGCAACCACGGTAATTCCTTCCTTCTGTCCCAAAGATAATGGTTTGATACCAATTGGATCTCTTACCACCATCAGGTCATCGTTAACCAGTAGAACCAGTGAGTAGGAACCAATTAATTTTTTGGAAACCTTCTTTATAGATTCCACCATATCGTGGTTTTTGGAGTACTCCCTGGTTAAGAGGTGGCAGATGACTTCGGAGTCAGTGGATGATTGAAATTTTATTCCTTCTTTCTCCAGATCTCTTTTGAGTTCCATGGAGTTAATAATATCTCCATTATGAGCTATAGCAATGTTTCCCATGTCAAATTTGCTTATAAATGGCTGGGAATTTTGAATTTGTGATTCACCTGTTGTAGAGTAACGTACATGGCCTATTCCCACATTTCCATCCAGTCCTTCGATGTTTCCGTTGTTGAACACGTCGCAGACCAGTCCCATACCTCTATAGGTACGCATCTCCTCACCATTGTGGGCGGATATGCCCGCAGACTCTTGTCCACGGTGTTGTAACGCATATAATCCGTAATATAGTTCTCTGGAAATGTTATGGGACTTATTATGGGAATAAGCACCTACAATACCACATTTATCCTGCACTTGGAATTCTCCCTTATTATCTTAGGCATAGGTATTTTTTTAAAAAGAGATGGAAAAATCAATTAATTACACTACTCCTTGAGTAAGTGTGGACTGAATTTCTCATCACCTATTTCTTCCTTAAGATCTTCAATTTTTGAATCGTAAAAAATGAGCACCGTACGAATAACCTTCAACCAATCCACTGCATCTTTCCGAGATGGGGCAGTTATGAAACCTTGCCCTAAAACAATGTTATCTGGTTTAAATTCGCTGGTAATAAAAGTAATATGTTCTTCTTCATCTAAGGTTTCATTAAAGGTTTCTTTCCACAGTTCGCTGAGAGAGAATCTTTCATACAGATTTTTATTTATTAAAATTCCGTATTGGTTCTTCACATCAGCATAGCGCTGTTTTGTGACCTTAAATTCTTCCTGTAAACTTGACCGCTTTAATTTGAGCCTTTCCTGGGAATCAGTTAGTTCTTGATTCTCTAAGATGAGTTCATCCTTTTGTGAAGACAGATCCTGAATTTCTTTATTCAATTCCTTAATTTTAGCTTCAGATTCTTTGAGTCTATCTTTAGTTTCCTGGAAACGTCCCAGGTTAGCGATGGATAATAATCCAGAACGAATTATAGCATTTTTAATTTCCCTTCTAATAAGTACGGGGTCAATATACTCCACGTCATGGCCAAAGGGGAGTTTCATCCTTTCTATATGGCCCACTTCTTTTTTGAGAACTTTCTGGAATTTTTCAGCCAGTTCTCTTCCAGGGGCATCCACATCAGTGGCGATTAAAACAATATCTGCACCATTAACTGCTTTTTTAGCTATTTCTATGTTGGTGGTGGGTATAATGGAGGAGATGGTTATGTGGTACTCCGCTCCCAGGGCAATGTTCTGCAATGCCCGGGAGACGTTTTCCACGTCTGAAGCTCCTTCCACAATAATACGCACATCGATGGGATTTCTAATTTCCATCTATTTCAACCTGTAGCCGTTAAGTTTCTTGTTCTGCCAGCTGTAGGTCCTGACCCTTTTGGATCTTCCAAATCCACAGGCAGCACAGTAACGCTTCCTGGCATTGTATGAATTTTTCCCACATCTTCTACAACGGATATGGGTTTTTTTGTTACGTTTACCAAATGATGGTGTACCTTTCAATTTAATATCCTCCTAATAATATCTCCCGGTTCATTTAACCGGTACTTACGTTTATCCTGGTGATATGTATACTATGTTATCCCCACGTATGAGGACCACGCCTAATCTTCTTGATGATTCGCCGCTTTCTAATTCTTCAGCGTCATTCAGAACTAAATTCATATGCATATCAAAGCTTTCAAGAACTCCACGGAATTCTCTGCCGCCTTTAAGTTTAATTAACACTTGAGAGTTAAGGGCTCGACCTAATACGTCTAATGGTCGGGATGTATTTACATTCTTCTGTACACTCACTATTATCACCTTTCCTATACCATGAATGTTGGTAAGATTTATATTTAAATGTACCGCCATCAAAAATATAAAAGTGAGAATGGAAACTAAAATTAGGGTGAATTATAATTGAAAATAAAAAAGAGATATCATCTGAAAAAAAAGAAATTAAAAGAGTTTCAAGCCAAACTAGGGCCTTATGCATCATTAATACCTTCTAAATCCAAAGTAGAGATCTTAGAAAGTGATCTGCCTGAATTGATCCTGGTAGATGGTGATCCCCTCATTATAATCCTGGATGGAGAACCATTTCCCACCCTGAAAGGAGCTCTAAAACACCCAATCAAAAGTCATATGGTGGTGGTGGACATGGGGGCAGTGAAATTCATGGCCAGCGGGGCTGATGTGATGTCTCCGGGTATTGTTGAGGCCGACCCCCAGATCCAGGAGGGAGATACAGTTATCGTGGTTGATGAAAACCACCGTAAACCCCTGGCCATGGGAACTGCCATCATATCTGGAGAAGAGATGGTAGATAAAGATAAGGGCAAGGCAGTGAAGACCTTACACTACATTGGGGATAAGATCTGGAATCTTGATGTTTAAGTAGTGGGGGATTTCCATTATATAGATTTAGCTATTAAAACAACATTAAATTTAGTTTTAGGGAGATTAAATACAATGAATGGAGAAAAACAATGGAAATGTGGTATATATTTGCAAGTGTGCCTCTTTTAGGCGCGGTTATACATTTTTTCTTAAGTAAAAAGCCTAAATCACTTAACCGGATAAGCGAATTATTGTTATTATGGTATTTAGGTGTGGGAATTGGTGTTGGGTCCCTTTTTAGTGGTCTGGTACAAGTTTTAAGTCCAGAAATGGTAGCTCAATCAACAGGATGGGCTTATTCTCCATTTTTGCGTGAGGTAGGATTTGCAAATATTTCATATGGTATTTTAGGTCTTTTGGCAGTGAAATTCAGGAATTTCTGGGCACCGGCCATCATTGCTTATGCAGTATTCATGTGGGGTGCAGCTGCAGGTCACATCTATGAAATACAGCAAACAGCAAATCTTTCAGCAGGTAATGCTGGAGCCGTACTTTACCTTGACATTTTAATGCCTATATTTCTGATAATATTACTGGCAGTATATCATAAGACTCTAGAAAACAACACAGGCAGTGAATCTGTTAGTTGATGGGGAGATATTATTAAATAATGGGATTCAATATTATTTAACACTACTTGATGGGGTTTAATGCTTATTTATTGAATTTAGGGGTGTTTATAATAATATGCAAGTCTTATCATGATCTGATTATTAAAAATTGGTGTTTAATATGGTAGAACTAAGATACTCCTCAGGCAAGCTACTTTCACCTGAGGTTCATAAAGTAGGAATCATGGCCATTGGTTCTCACCTGGAAAATCATGGTGCCGCACTTCCCATTGACACTGATTCTAAAATCGCATCTCACCTGGCACTTCAAGCATCTATTCGCACTGGGGCTAAATTTTTAGGCATATTATATGCTGCAACAGAGTATGATTACGTTAAGCATGGTATACATCTGCCTGCAGATGTTCTGGTGGAAAATGAACTTGTTCCCACTTTAAAAAATGCCAAAAATAATCTAGATCTGGAAGCTGTGGTCCTGGTAAATGGTCATGGTGGGAATGTACCCATCAAAGATTATCTGGATGATATTGAAGGGGAACTTGGCCTTGAAATCATTTTCAACAACAAGATTGTGGAAATCGAGGGACCTCATGCAGGTACAGGAGAACTTTCCATGGGGGTGGTTCTGGGAATGGCAGATGAATCATCTCTTAATGAACACTGTCAGTTTGATGAGTACCCTGAAGTGGGAATGGTTGGTCTTTTAGAGGCACGCCATCAAAGTAAAGGTATTGATGAGGGGGCATGTGAAGTTCAAAAGCAGGGTGTTTTTGTGGATCGGGAATTAGGTGAATCCCTTCTTGAAACTGCTGTTTGTGATATTATTAGGGATATTGAGAGTTTATTGAGTTGAGTTATTTTAGATTATTCTATGAGTATGGCAAAATCAAGGTAAGGATTGATATTCATTAACACAATACATTACTATATTAATGACTTACTCTAAGTGACAATTGATTGAATTATTAGAGGTGTGAAGATGTTTTGTCCCAACTGCGGAACTGAAGTTAGTGGAAAATTTTGCCCAAATTGTGGTGAATCAATGGAAACAGCCATAGAAGAACCTGTTCAAAGCCCTGAAATACAACCCGCAGCAACTGCTGCACCAGTTGCTGGTTCTTCCAGTAAATATTCTGTGGATGATTTCATCAACAAAACCATGGAAAAAAGTGGTTCCGGTGAAACATTCGAGATTGAAAACAACTATCTGCTGAATATAAACCTTAATGGCAAGGTTTGGTCAAAAAAAGGAGCAATGGTGGCTTATACAGGTGATGTCAAGTTCAAAAGAGAGGGAACTTTAGAACATGGAATTGACCGGTTTGTTAAAAAAGCAGTAACCGGTGAGTCAAGCACCTTAATGAAAATGAAAGGTCAGGGAAAGGTTTACCTTGCAGATCAGGGAAAAGAAATCGTTGTTTTGAACCTTCAAAATGAAAGGATTTATGTTAATGGAAACGATCTTCTGGCTTTTGAAGAGCAGATTGACTGGGACATAACCATGATGAGTTCTGGTGTGGGAATGTCTGCTGGTGGTCTGTTCCACGTGAAACTGGAAGGAACAGGTATGGTGGCCATAACCACTCATTTCACACCCATCACCCTGGTGGTAACTCCAGACCAGCCAGTGTACACGGATCCCAATGCTACCGTGGCCTGGTCCGGTGGTTTAAGCCCATCTGTTAAGGCGGATATGGACTTTAAAACACTACTGGGTAAGGATAGTGGTGAAACATTCCAGTTAAAATTCCAGGGCCAGGGATTTGTAATTGTACAGCCATTCGAAGAGTTCTAAGAAAGAGTTTTAATTAATAAAACTCTTTTTTTAAGTTAATATGGGGTTTTTTTAACAAAAATATAAAAATCTTTTTAATATTTATTTTATCTCGTAAATTTTATCCAAATTAATCAAAGTCAGTCCACCTTTCAATCAGTTTTTTTCTTTGTTTTGAAGTTGTATGGCCAATCTTGACCTTTCAAGAGCTAGACCCAACTGCAATCCAATGGAACTAAGGTTTTCAAGACTGGTTTTATTGTAGGTCTTCACGTCTCTGCTCCCCATGTTAAGAAGCCCGATTATCTTTTCACCACTTTTTATGGGTAGTATGAGAAGAGTTTCTACCATGTTCTTTTTTATAGCGGGGTCTATCAGATCATAATCTGCAGATTCTGAGGTAATGTAGACTAAACTTTGATTTTTCAGTGTTTTATTAAAAAGATCCTTGAAAATCCCGGCTATACACATATTTCTCAAGTTTTCAGGTAAATTCTTATGGACCTTCAAGGCCAATTCCTCTTTATCGTCAGTAAGGTAAATGCATCCCATTTCAAAACCAAGGGCATCTATGGTACTGGTCACTGATTTTGCCAAAATTTCATCCTCTTCAGTGATGGAGTTAAGCACGGATGAAACATTATTCATGGCCACCAGAGTATTAATGTACTCATTTTTTTCATGTGTCAGTCTTTTTATCTTGAAAAACACTGATAATTCATCTGCAACCATCTCCACATTCTCAATATTAACTGAATTCACAGATTCAGATTGGGTTAACAGTACTATGGCACCAATGGCATGATCTTCATTGATAATGGGAACGGAGAGCATCATGGACAATGAACTATTTTTTAGGTGGGATTGGACGGCTTCAAGATCAAAATCACCATTTCCTACAGATAAAGTCTCCAGATAATCCATACTTTTCCCTATGAATCCTTCTAGATCCCCCCGTATCTGGGCACTATTTTTAAGTGATGGGGTCTGGTACTGGAGATGCAGCTTACCTCCATTTTTAAGGAATATCCCACAGTATTCAGTGGGAAGTAAACTGTTAATTCCCTCAAACACTTCTTTAAAGGTTTGTTCTCCACGGTCTCTGGAACTGATGGAACGAGCAATGGATAAGAGAATTTCTAATTCTCTTTTTGTGCGTTTGGATTGGGAAAGATCCTCTCCAATGATTGTGGTTCCGTTGATTTCCTTATTTTCCCCTATTATGGGATGGATGGAAATTTTATATGGTCGGTATACATTTGATTTTTCCATAAAATCGATTTCAAAAGTGGTACTGTGACCTGCTTTAAGGGAACCAATGGCCTTATCTATTACAATCATTTCCTGGGGATTAACCAGCTCTTGGAGGTTATTTTTCCCCTTAAAGAAGGTCTTAAAGGTGTCGTTGGTTGCTATGATGTTTCGATAATTGTTTATGGTAAACAATAAAGTGTCAGGGTTGTCAATAGATCTTTTAAGGTCGGATTCTTTATAGATTAAGTTATGCAGTTCGGAAGCTACACTTACAAGTGTATCCATGCTACCTGTATCTTCTGGTCTAATTATGGGTCCAGAAACGATATTTGTTTTAGGGAATTTAGTCAAACTCCATAATTTGCTCCTACCAACGAAACGGTAGTTGATAATTCCTTTAGCATTTAGGATTTCCAGGTACTTTAACACTGTGGCCCTACTCCTGCTGGTGCCCCTGGTAATTTTATCCAGCATGCACTCCTCTGGAGGATGGGAACTGATGTATGATATGATCAGTCTTTCGGTATCAGTTAGTTCTTTATCATGTTCAGTCATGATCTTCTCACTCCCCTCTCTTTCTATACTATATAGTATAATGATTAGTTAATATATAAGTTTATAAATTATTCAAAAATTACAAAATAATCGTATGTATTAAAAGTTCATCAGGAGTATTTTAATTTTTTAATTGCATTTATTTTTTATTAATAGATTGGGGCTATAATGGGGATTATTTTTATTTAATAATGGTTGATAACTTTTTTTAGTTGTTTTAGGTATGTTTTTTGGGTTTACAATTTTTTCATTTTACCTTCTCTTTGTGTTTTTATTCGGAAGATTTATATAATGTAAGTTATACTATACCTTATAGTTATACTATAAAGTATATATTTTTTGGAGATGAAAAAATGCGCTACGAAACTGAAGCAAAAGAGTTGATTCAATTACTGGGACTTAAAGGAAGTCCAGTAGCAGTTAAACTGGTTAAAACTCCGGATGACATCCCTGAAGGTTATGAAAAGATTCCTGAAACCAAAAGGCACTGTGAATTCATTCAAAACACCAGACTCAAAGGTGATACAGGATATGCAACGGCTGAAGAACACATGTGCAAAGGCGGAGCCGGAGTCATGGGAATTGGTCAATTACCTCCCACTGTAGCTGATGGCACTATGTACCACAAATTAGGAAACTTCAAAACACCAGAGGGGGCTCTGGATACTGTGGAAGCCATACCCAAATCAAGTGAGGAACACTATGCTTCATTATATGCAGCACTGGAAACAGCAAACTTTGAACCAGATGTTGTGGTAATGGTACTCAACCCAAAACAGGCATTAAGAGTCAGCCAAGCATATCTCAACGCTAAAGGTGGCCGAATATCCAGCGACTACTCTGGAATACAATCACTATGTGCCGATGCAGTGGTTGCAGTAAAAGAGCGCGGTGTGCCCAACATGACCCTGGGATGTAATGGATCACGAGGATACGCTGGTGTTGGTGATGAAGAGTTGGTTATTGGAATACCTCCTGAAAACCTAAAAGACATATTAGGAGCTTTAAAAACCTTCCAGGAAAAATGGAGATGAACATAACATCTCCATTAATCTTAAACTCATCATTTGGAATTTAACGAGTATTAAACAGATTAGAGGGGTGTAAAATATGAAAAAAATCGAAGCCCGGGGAATAAAAGCCCCAAACGCAGCTATACTTATGGAAAACATCTTAAAACAGGATTCTACCAGTGGACTCATAATAACTCTCAGCCCTGGTTCAGAAGAAGGGTTGGATAATGTTGCTTGGAAGTATGGCCTTGGAATAGAAGTTGAAACGAAAGAAAATGAAGTGGTGGTATGTTTGGCCAAAAATTTAGGGGATAGGGAAGATCTGGAAGAACTTGATGTCACAGGAGAAACATGTCCCGGACCAATTATCATTGCCGGTGACAAACTGGGTTGCATGGAGAATGGGGATAGAGTGAAGATAAAAAACAACAACCTGGAAACCATTGAAGATATAGCAATAGCTCTGCCTGAAATGGGTGGAAAACTAGTGGATCAAGGAATTGACGGTGAAAAACATTACCTGGTAATTGAGAAAGTGGATAAACAAGACTCAAAAGAGACTACAACTTCAGTCAACCGTGATAAAGTTCTGGTGGTTCAAAGTAATGGAATTGGTAATGCAGAGCGTGCTTATGCTACTTTCATATTCGCAAAAGCTGCTCTTAGCATGGGTAAAAATGTAAGCATATTCTTACTTATGGATGGAGTGAGCATAGCTCCTAAAGGTAACGCAGCCACAGTGAAACATCCTGCCTTTGACCGATTGGACCATCTAATGACCGAAGCAATTGATGCTGGTGCAACCATCTACGTGTGCGAGTTAAGTGCTAATTTCAGGGGAATCAAACAAAAAGACCTGGAAAAAGGTTGTAAACTGGCAGGAGCAGCAACTTACGTTACTTTACTTTCAGATCCCACTTATGCTGTGGTTAACTTTTAAATAAGGAAATTTTACACTGAAGATTTTTATTGAAGATTTTTATTGAAGATTTTTATTGAAGATGAAACATCAAACGAGATGATGAGGATTTTGTTTTGAGATTAACTATTTGATAACTGGAATTGAAAATTAAAAAGGTGAAAAAAATGCAGGTTACCTATCCCGTGATTATTCTGGCCATACTGGCAAGTGGACTTGTAAGTGGGTTTATAACATTCCGGATGCATGGAATGCGACTGGCACCACATTTTGTGGTACTGATATTGGCTCTGGTAGCTACACTGATAAACATCATCAGTGGAAATTATTACATCCTTTGTGCTGCTGTTTTACTACAGGTTGTAACTACTATAACCGCATTTACCCAGACATGGACCACATTGAAGTATAACTTTCAAACTGCACCAGCATACGCCCCACACTTGACTTTAATGACTATGTTACCCGTACTTGCTGTGGCATCATTGATTTGAATTCTTACTTTTTTATTCATTTATTTTTTTTAATGGCGAATTTTTAATGGATTTACTAGTCTAAAATTCCAGTACCCTGATAAATTTACATTCTAAGCCTATTTAACATATTTAAATTATTTTACAATAAATAAGTCTAATGAAAGATTAGGCTGATCAAAGAAAATTAACTATTTTAAGTCCTTTTTAAGAGAATTAGAATATCTTAAGTTTTAGATTAAGAATTGATTTGATCTTAAGAAAAATTATAATTAGTATTAAAACTTATATTTAGTAGGGGAACGTAAAAAAATCCCAAAATCAAATTAACCCAATAGAGGGGTGTTGTATTTGACCAAGGTAATAAAAAAGAAAGGCTCGATTGAATCATTTAATCCAAATAAAATTAAAGGTTCACTCCAAAAGGCAACTATAGATGCAGGGTACAGTCTGGATGAGAAAAAGGATATTATAAATCAGGTCTTTATTAATATCAATAAAAAAATCGATGAAGAGGAAGAAATTAAAAGTGAAACCATCAAAATGTGTCTTTTAACAGAATTAGATAAATGTGAGCCATATATTGCTAAATCATGGCGTAGATTTGATGATAAATACAAATCAAGATGAATGCTTATTTTTTTTAAGCCTCAATCCTTGGTTTTCAATGGGATAAATCTTTAAAGAATAAATTTTGGAGATATAAACCATGGTACTGCCTGATCTTTACCCTCAAATATTCAAGCGAAAATCCATTAGAAATTATGATCTTACTCCATTGGAGGATGCTGAACTTGAAAATATTCTTGAACAGATTAACAATTTGGAACCATTGTATGCTGATATTAAGGTGGATTTGAAGATCGTATTCCAAAATGATGTTAATCAGAGGATGATGAAGAAAGCACCCCACTATATTGCGGTTTTCTCAGAAGCTAAAGATGGTTATAAGACCAATGTAGGGTTCATGCTCCAGCAGATGGATCTCTTCTTTTCAGCCAATGGTTTGGGCAGTTGCTGGCAGGGAATCCCCAAACTAAAGAAAAATGTTTTGGAAAGTTCAAATCTTGAATTCGTCATTTTAATGGCATTTGGAAAGGCAAAAATGCCATTACACCGAACCAACACTATAGAATTCAAGAGAAAACCTCTCCCACAAATAAGTGATATTAGAAATAAAGGATCTGTAGGAACATTGTTGGAAGCAGCTCGCCTGGCTCCCTCAGCAACTAACAGCCAGCCATGGTTTTTTAAGGGTAATCATAATGTAATTCATGCTTATGTAGTAAAACCAAACATTTTCAGGGCTATTATGCTGAAAAAATATATTAGGATTGATATGGGTATTGCACTTTACCATCTGAAGCTGGCAGCAGAGCATTTAGGGAAAACAACCAGAATTATTTTTGATGAAACTGGAGATGAAAATGCGCCCCATGGATATGAATATGTGACCAGTTTGAAAATTGAGTAACGATTTGAAAATCGTTTATTTTTAATTCACTGAAACTTGTTTAATTCACTGAAATTGTTTTTATTATTAAAAAAATAATATTTAAAAAATAACAAAAAATCTTTTTTGTCCATTATCAGTATATTATGGGGTTAATATAAATTTACACTAGTAAATAACCTCTAAATTGGGTTAAACTTTAGGGGATTAAACTTTAGGGCACTCCCCAAAAAATTTTAACTTTACCTGCTATTTTTTTACCCTGCTTGCGTCCTGCTTGAGCAGATACCCTGCGGAAATTGGCATCAAGAGGGTTGGGCCCTTTAGCTTCCAGTGACTCTTCATCAGGGGTGATGACCATAACCTGGGAACCGGATGTTTTTAGCTGGGCCAGTTCCTCTTCAAAGGTGATGCGGTGCATGGTGGGGCCCATTGCTGGTGTAATCATGTTGGGTTCGGCAACAATTATAAAGACCTGATCATAGCCCTGGGCTATATCGGCGTTGGTCCCGGAACTCATACCTCCATCAATATATCTGCGGCCATTGATTGTGGTGGGTGGATAGACACCTGGAATAGCTGAGCTGGCAGATACAGCAAGTAAAAGCGGAACATCTGAATCCTGGTCAAATTTAACCCATTCACCTGTCTCGGCATCAACGGCATTAATTATCAGTTTTCTCTCCATATTCCATTCATGAACTGGCAAACGTGATGCCATCATTTTCAATCTCTCCTCCTCTTCCATGGTTGGTGCGGCCAGTGCTGCTTCTCCAATAAGTGCCCTTGCTGTTTGTGAATCAGGGGAGCTCATAATAGCTGCAGCCATCATCTGGCGGAATTTATGTCCATTGAAATCCACCTGTTTTTCAACGGTCTCATTGATTGGTTTCAACTGGAGGTTGTAGAGTTCTTCCAGGCTGAGACCACTGGTGATCTGAGCCCCTACACTGGAACCAGCAGATGTTCCTACGATAAGTTCCGCGTGGGTTACATCCACTCCACTTTCTTCAAGTCCGAAAAGAATACCTAATTCCCAGGCGGTCCCTGTAATTCCGCCCCCACTCAAGACCAGTGCTTTTGATGGTTTATCCTTTTTAGCCATTATTTACCTCCTCCAACTGATGATATAATTTTACAGAAAATTTCAACTGGAATATCTGGATTTTACCGGTATTCTACAGATTTTGCCGGTATTTAAATATTCATTATTATTTGAACTTTCAATGTTTAATCATATTAATTTTAAAGGAAGAGAATTATAATTTAATAATTAATGGCTTAATCTGCCATTTCACGGTATTTAACAGCAATTTCAGCAAAAGAATTTGCTATGTAATGCACCTGTTCCTGGCTGAAACCGTAGACACTGCATTTGAACCACTGGGTCTGTCCTCGTTTGATTCCCACAATATTCCTCTTTTTAAGCTCTTCATAAAGATAAAAACCTTTACGTGGATGTTTACCTGCGATACTATGGAAAAATGGTGTTTCAAATCGCACCAGATCATGTTCAGTGGGACGCACACCGATCTGCCTAACCCCACTTATTTTTTCCATTTCAGAAACGAAATAACGGGTTTTTTCCACTTCAACATCCCAATTGTTAACCCGATGAATTATGTGAGGTAAAGATGCCATTAATGTTGCAATAGGAGCTCCACGACTGGTGCATCCCATCATCTCCAGTTCCTTCACTTGATGTCGGTTTGATCTTTTTAAAACCAGGTCTGCCCATTCTTCCTGCACTCCCAGAATGCCTATGGGTCCGGAGGCAGCCATACTCTTATGACCACTTCCCACCACGAAATCCACATTCCACCTCTTGGCATCTATGGGCATTCTTCCCATGGAGTATGCACAGTTTAAGAGGAAGGGAATACCCGCGTCATGAGCTATTTTGCCAATAGCCCGGGCATCAGTTACATTACCGTAATCTCCATCCACATGGGTCAGGAGAATCAGACTAACATCTTCACCCATGTCATAAAGTTCATCAAGGGTTTCCCGGTACCCTTCAGCGTCAATACGATATTCAGGATCATCACTACTGGGAACTTCCACGATGTTAAGCCCGTTTCGTTCTGCTGCCAGGTGACTGGTGTAATGGGCATTACCATCCATCAATACAGTATCCCCAGGCCGGCAAAGAGCGTGCATAACTGCAAATTTACCTTCCCTTGCACCATGAACAGTTCGGGCATGATCGACACCAATAAAACTGGCCATATCATCCAGAAAACTATTTATAGATGGTTTTGGTATCTGATCCAGACGGCCGGCACAGTAATCACAGACACTGTATCCATCGGAAAATTCGTATAAAGCTTGGCGTGATTCAGGTGGAAGTACCCCTCCACGTTGAAGGGGATTAAGATTAAGATTTTCTCTTTCTGTTTGGCGATTAAGGGAGTAATCCTGACATTTCATATAAATTCACCAGGTATTGATTAACATTTAGTTGAAATAAACTTATATTGGATAAATAATTTTAATAATTTTTTACTTAAACTAGTTAGACTGTTTCACTTTTCTTTCTCTCTTTTGGTTCTCATATATTTTCTCCAGAATTAATGAATGATTTCTCCAGAGGATAATAAAAGGAGGGATGATAACGAAAAAATATAGGTTCATTATACTTCAATTTGGGGAGTTGGTGGTTTTGAATATGAATCCACCCACTTTTAGATCTATTTTCTTATCTTTAACATCTGAATAATAAACATTCAAACCATTAGGCAATTGGATAGTTTTAATTTCTATTTGGGATTGTAATTCCTTGAAAAATTGGGATCTGTCATCCATTATCCACACGATATTTTCAGTGGAAGATTTTATGGGAATTTCCAGTTCACTGGACTCGGAACTCGTGGAAGTATGATTTCTGCCATAGGAATAGGAAACCTGGTTGTTGAGTTTGTTACTTTTTAGTTGGGAGTTTTCAGAATCAAAAAGATAGTAAACATCATATTCTGGAAGTTGGTACATGGCCTTTCTCCAGCTGAAACCCTGATCTTCCCGTATAATATCCCGTATGATAATTTGAGTATTATTGGGGTTGAAATTGGATAAGTTTCCAATGATCTCCAGATGCCAATCCATGTTCCGATCGTTAATAATGATTTTTTCATTATTATACATGAAAAACATGTCTACTCCTAAAATAATCTTTTCAGTAGAGTTCATGTTGCTTATCTGGGTTTCCCATGTGCTCTCTTCATTTAAATTGTAAGGATAAAGGAAATAGAAACTGTTCAGCAATATGTAGATTATCAGTATGGTACTGCAGACAGATTTTGATGAAATATTAAGTTTGAGGCTAATATCTCTGGAAAAAGTTATTATCACATATCCTAAGATTAAAGTAACGGCGGGTAAGAATGTCAGAGTATACCCTGGTTTGGATAGGGGTATGAAAACTAAAAAAAGGAATGATGGCAGTATCCAAAGGCTCATGAAGATGAATTTCGGATTTTTAATTATTTTCCTATTTAGGATGGTTTTTCTTTTCAGGATGATGTAGACTAATATTAAAAGCCCACCTATAAATCCCATCCCTATCATCAGCCATGAGGCCAGCATTCCATCTATTAGTAAATGATTTGATAATGGAGCTCCGAATAACACTGAACTGGTTTTGAAAGAGGCTGAAAAATGCCCCCCAGCGCTAAGATAACTTTCAAGACCTCCTGCCAGGATAATGCTGGGCACAAGCCATATAAGGATGGATGCAACCAGAACCCCAAAGGCAGTGATCATCCTTTTAATCATCCGTTTGTAATTACGTTCAGGGTAAAACAGGCAAAAAAACCATAATGGCGACATAAAAAGGATTAGATCCTGACGGAATCCACCGGCCAAGCCCAGAACAAGTGAAGAAATGTAGAAAAATATAGTTCTACCTTTAAATGCCTGATACGATGTGTAGGCTATTAAAATAGCTAAAAATGCTTCACTGGGATATATAGTTGCGATTTCTCCGTAAAACCAGAATATGGGGCTGAATATGAGCAAAATTCCTCCGGTTATGGCAATTTTCCTTGAAAATAACTGTTTACCTATGAAATACACTAAAATAACGGTCAGAGCACTGAACAGTATACTTATGAATACCAGGGTGGTGTTGGCATCGTGGAAGATCTGATTTAAGACTTTTCCCAGTCCAACGAAGAGAATGTACCCTGGTGGTTGTGGTTGATGTAGGAGTATATCATATTTATCCAGTGCAAGGGCGAAATTTACAGAGTCCCATTCGTAAAGGAATTTGCTAGTGAATGGTAGGCGAGTAATAATTATTAAAAGGACTAATAACAGTGATATGGCAATATCACCCCTGAATTTGTCCTTAGAAATTAAAGATTTTATCTGTTCTTTCATGTAAACTCCCATAAAAGCATTCTTATGACATTGAATTCTTTCCATTAACCAATTCACAGCCATTAATAATAATCTTGAATAGTACAATTTTTTATAGTGGGATTTTTTTTATCCATTCAATCAGTTAAACTGTTTTATCCTCTAAATTCTATCAATGAATTATCTTATACATTTATAATTTCATTAATATCTATTTCATCTACCAACTAGAGGTTCGCCAGGTTTTAACCATTTTGGTCAGTACCAGGTTTACTATGGAAGTTTTTTCTCCAAAAACATTTAGATCTCCCTTTATAAGAACATCTCTAATATTATCTTTTCTGGTGATAATGCCTGCTTTCCCAACCTCACTGGCGAAATGTGCATCACTACCTGCAGCAACACTTAAACCATTTTCCCTAGCAAATTGGGTGGCTTTATCATTGTATTTCTGACGTAAACAACGGGAGTTGAAGGCCTCTAAACAATCTATTAATTTAATATCTTCTTTTTTAGGATAAATACCAGTTTTCCTCACATCATCAAAGGGATGGGGGAGAATAACTATTCCATCCTGTTCTTTGATCTCTTCAACCACTTCATGGAACGTGCGAGATCTAATTTGGCTGGACAGGAATAGGCCGATAACTTCCCCTCTTTCTGTACTTATTTCTGATCCACATATAATCTTGAAATTTTGATTTTCGTATTTTTTTGCCTTTAAATATCCCTTAATGGTGTTATGGTCGGTTATGGCAATTCCAGACAGGCCTCTTTTTTTAGCAGCCTTAACTATCTTTTCAGGCTCTAAAACTCCGTCAGAAGAGTATTTTGTATGGGTGTGGAGGTCGTATTTCATTTTTATTCAAATTCATCTGTAGTTTAAGTATATATAAATACACATATTTTGTGTTGTTATCTTGTTTTGTTTATAGATAAAATGAATTTAGAAACAGAAACTGATAAAAAAAATTTGCATTAATGATTAAAAAGGAGAAATAGAATGAAAATAGGGGGTTATTACATTATTCCCATATTTTTATTGGTTTTCTCAATGGATTTAGTGGGATCTTCTTCCATTTCCAGCATAGCTCGAATACAGTCCACGTTTTCAGGTACCACATCTGATTCCTGATGTATGGCCTGCATGTAGAATAGTTCGCCGTCTTTAATATTCAGGGATTCCTTCCAAACGGCTATTTCATTGAGATCGCTTCTAGGTCTGCCTAAATCTCGTGCACATTCCATTATCTCCGCTGTGGAACCTAATCCTTTACCTGCTTCCACCAGTAAAACTCGGGGAGTTGCTTCCAGGGTGTCTATGACATCATCCAGTGATGGTGTGTTTTCCAGTTCCACCATAAGGTTGTGCTGGTGCATGAGAGTGGTTGGTACCAACAGGGCCATGGTGGTGATGTCCAAGTCGTACATTACAGTCTGCACGTCAGGGCCGTGGTGGCTGGGTACAGTGGGTGGGTTGGGGACAATGGCGTTTATGGGGCCTGATTTTACCTGTCCAGGGTCTGCTCCACGGCGTACCATAACTGCTCTAACCTTTTTAATACCACAAAGATCATCAATTGGTTTTAGTGTTCGACAGAGTCCAGTGGTATTGCAACTGACCACTCTTACGTAATCTCTGCCCCAGTTGTCCTGGTAGTTGGCAAATGAGTTGAAAGATTTCCCGATTTGTTCGTGTTTTTCCCCACCCTGGAATATTCCTTTAACTCCTTTTTCAGCATAGACCTCTTTATTTTTAGCACCGATTCCTCCGGGTGTGCAGTCTACCATAACATCCACTTTATCGTAGAGATCATCAATGGTGCCAGTAACTTTTATTCCTGCATCTGTGAATAAGTCTTCTCTATCTGGTGCGCTAATATAGAGTGGGAATCCCTTCTCTACTGCCATTTGGGCTTCAAAATTAGGGGTTCTCTTGGTTACTCCCACGATCTGCATGTCGTCCTGGCAGGCGACTGCATCTGCTACTCTTTTTCCAATAGTACCGTATCCGTTTATCCCTACGTTTTTCATAATAAAATCCCCGTTATAGTATCATATTAAACTTATCTTTCTTTTTTAGAATATAATAAATTTTATGATTTAATCTTTGAAAAAATAAGCAAAATTGAAATTATTTATTTTCAAGTGGTAAATTACCGGTTTGATTGTGAATTATTTTTTTAAATTAATTAACTCACCTTAAATAAAAAAAATTAAATATTTGAAAAATGGAAAAAAATTAGTTTCAGCCTTTTTTTTTATTAAAGGCTGTTTATTTTGGGGAGTTTATTCCATTGACTCAAGTTTTTCAGGTAAGTACGTGTCAACAACATACTCCAACCCATACTTAGAGAAAGACTGCTGTTCTGCTTTTTTCCCGATCTTGATCATCTTCTTGATCTCCATCTGCCATGCCTCGTCCTTGTAACGAGGGTCCTTTGAGAGTTCTTTAAGCCTTAAAACATCAATGTCTTTAAGGGGGTCAGTGGGGAGGTCGTAGTTAATGATATCTGATGCGGTAACACCCAGGAATTTGGCATCAGGTGTTGCCAGCTGGTGGTTCACGTGGGCCAGTTTGGCACTTCCACTGATGATAACCATGGCAATGTGAAATCCCCATGGGTCTCCGTCGTTACAAATGTAAACCGGAAGGTTAAGTTCTTCATTAACTCTTTTAAGGAATCGGCGAGTTGCACGGGCCGCTTGACCCTTTAAACCAACGATTAGGGTGTCAAATTTTTTGTAGGCATTTTCCTGGACCAGCCGGTGGAACATCCCCATGGTTTCCACGGCAATAACCCTTTTTACATCATGATCCAAGAATTTTATATCATCAATGGTAGGGGATATGGTGTAACCTGATTTACCAGCTCTTAGTGCATTGATTTCCACGTCATCATCCTGGAGGGTGATATTTCCATATACTGAAGCTCCGTCTTCTTCTGGCATCAGACCCAGATCTTCACGGGTCATTCCCAGGGTTACTTCCAGGTCCTCACCTACGATGTTGGATTCCTGCTGGTCTCCGAAATCAACATCCCATCCTTCGGAAACGTAGTACATCTCCCTTAAAGTGGCAGTTTTTCCTCGGCGAACCAGATCCTTACAGAAATTGGCGACGTAAACCATTTGGCCTATTTTAGTGATTTGTTTAACGTTACCCAGGGATCTTTTCCCGTAACGGTCTCCTAAGACGTAGTAACGTTTTTCAGTATCATAGACTATGTTTGATGTTCCTCTGGAGGGAACTTTAATTGCTGGGACATTGTTCTGGTGAACATCTTCCAGTATTATGTCTCCCAGGCTTTTAAGTTTGTTAACGGCAATATCTTTCTTATTCATCTTGAACCACGCCTTCGTATTTGGATCTGCGTGTAACTTTAGCTAATACTTCATCATATTCAGGAACATCTTTTTCGGCAAGTACTGCTGCTTCACGTATTATAACTGGAACCAGGTTTTCAAAGATCTTTGAACGCATTTCTTCTTCTTTAGCAGCTTTTTTAGCACGTATGTACTTTTGCATGTTCCTGGCAATTTTCATGGTGGCCTGACGCACTTCATGGAGAATTTCTGGTTCAGGAGCCACACTCTGCTTACCTGTGGATAGGTAAGGTACATTGGTGGATACAATATTCACAAAAACAGTTATAGGGGCATTATCCAGGTCTCTTATACCGTAACGTTTCCAGTCAACACTTTTAAGTGCTTCAGTAATTGCACAGCTTCCCTGATCAAAGGCCAATGGTACCCGGTTAGCAAAACGCATGATCTCTGCTTTTCTTTGATCACCAACCATTCTTCCAGAATCTCCACCATAGGAAATACCTGCTTCAATGATGAAAGAAACTCCTCCACGGAATGTTTTTGGTTTTCTGGTAGTGGTGGCCACGAATTCAGGATTCAAAATTTCCCTTATACCTTTCTCTATTTGTTCCTTACCAATGGGTATGAGTCCTGAGGTAGGTGGTGCCATGAAATCCATCTTAGCGAAAGTTTCCACGATCTGTTCAGCTTCCTCCCATTTCATGTCCTTGGGACGTTTGTTAAGATCAATACCAGTGATCCCCTGAATCTCGTTCACCCTTTTAGTGGACATCCTGGACAAATTACTGGTTAAAAGACTTCTGAAACGGCGTTTATCTGTGTGTTTGGCCATGAATATCAGGTCATCGGCAGTAACTCCTTTAGGGTGGGGTAGCACTTCTTTGGGTAGTGGGGGTATGATATCTGCGGCTCTTTTGAAGATGTATTTATGTCCAGTGGGATCTCGGAAGGTGATTTTGGTATGGGGGTTGGCGATCATGGTCCGGCGGATGTACTCGTAGGCTCCCTGTTCTGAGAGGGAATAGGAGACATCCTTAAATGGCAGTTCAATGGAAACCCCTGTGGATTGGACTTCTACTTCTTTTCGTTCTAAGACCAGTCCTTTGTTGGTTTTCACATCCATCTTAAAGGTCATCTCAACTCCTTTAAGCTGGTCGCCCTCCTGGTAGCCAGATACAACTTTAGCTGGTTTTCCAGTGGTCATCTGTGATAATAAGACACAACCACTGCATCCCAATCCCTGTTGACCCCTGGACTGGATATTCCTGAATTTGGAACCTGCGAACATGGTACAGTATACCTTGGTAATGAATGGTTCTGGTATTCCAGGTCCACTATCGGTGTGTCTAAGTATGTAATGATCTTTATCCAAACGTTTGAGGTCTATTTTTATCTCCGGAAGTATTCCTGCTTCTTCTGAAGCATCCAGACTGTTGGTGATCAGTTCGTGGAATACCATGGTCAGAGACCTGATTTTACCGGAAAAACCCAGCATTTGCTTATTTCTTCTGAAAAATTCTGATGCGGTGAGTTCTTTAAATTCCTCAAATAGTTCAGCTGCTTCTCGCTCCAAACTATGCCTCCTTTAACTGATTTAATAATCCATACATTTAATGGATTTTTATTTATTCTTCAATTAGTTTTAATTTAATTATTAATCAATCCTAATTTAATTCGTTTTGGTTTTCAATTAAATTAAGTGATATATTAATCTTTGAGTATATAGGATGGTCCCATCTTTATTTCTCTTAGTTTCATTTCCTGTTTTTTACGTTCCAGGAATGAATAAACTGTTTTGTGCCTAGCACCATCCAGGATCATCTCCACAGCCTCCTTGGCAATTTGCAGATGTTCCATTTCTCCAATGATGGACACAGTTTTACCATAAATGGACACATAAGTACCAGTCATTTCCGTGATGATATCTCTAGTTTTACCATCTTTGCCGATAATACGTCCTTTCTGTCTTAAAACAGCCTTTTTGGATTTTCCAACATAATCGGGTAGGTTGATGATCTCCAGCATCACATCATCATCAATTAGTTTAAGGGCTATCTCTGGGTTAAAACCTCTACCTATGGCTTTAACCATGTAACGAGCTTTCCAAACTGCTAAAGGATCTTCAGCATCCTCTTGGGGGGATATAGCTATACTTCCAGCTTCACTGTCTACATCAATGCTTGTTTCGGTGGTTTTTTCAATGATCTCTTTGGTTTTTCCGTGTGGTCCGATGAGTACTCCCACTCTTTCCTTGGGGATCTTCAGATATTCTGTGTTGGGCAAATTTTCACCTCTGGTTCTAAATAATTATTACGTTATCCTTTAAGATATACTTTTCTATCCTCATAAATCCATAATCTTTCTTTTAATCTCATCATGGGATATTTCAATACCCATTTTTTTAAAATCTTTACTCAAATTCTCTATATCTCGGTTTAGAAGCTCCTCTGATAGGGGATGATCAACCACTAAACCCTGTGACAAGTCAATTATAACCGGCTCATCCTCCTGCATAAGAATGTTAAAACCAGAAAGGTCCCCATGAACTAGTTCTGCATCATTATAAAGCTTTTTAACATAATCTATTATTTTGTCAGAGACGTATTTTGGGTTGGAAATTTTTGACTGCCTCATAAGACGAGCAGGGCTTCCATCATCATCTCCAATGAATTCCATGACCAGTACGTTATTTTTAGCTATAATTGGTTTTGGTACTCGCACCCCTGCTTCACATGCTCGGTTAAGGTTTTTAAATTCTTTTAAAACCCAGTTATTTATCAGTTGACGTTTGCTATTACTCCTAACATTGAAACGCGGGTCTCCCTGTATGTAATATTGCATTTTCTTAAAATCAGAGGTGGTAACCCGATATATCTTAACTGCAACAATTTTACCATCCTCATCTGCTCCTTTGAAGACATTAGCCTCTTTTCCAGTGCTTATAGCTCCATTTAAAAGGTGAATATAACCTTGATTAGCAAGTTTGTACAGAGTTTTAAGGGTAATCCTATCAAAGACTTCACTACCCACCCTTCTATCTTCCACGCTTTTAAGACGCTTAACTTCCCGCATCTTCTGCAGGCTAATATCTGATTTGGTTACTTGGGATTCCATATGATGCACATCACTTGTTTTTCGTGGAAAATGGGCAGAAATATTCAATACCCATTAAAATTAGCTTTAATTAAGTAAGGAGCTTCAATTTAAGTAAGGAATAAAATGTGAGAAATATGATCATAACTTAAAAATTAAGCCAGAAATCTATTTCACCAGTGTATCCCCAAAATATGATATATTTATTTAAATTGGAAGTTTTTTGATGGAAAAATGAGGATGCGCTCATTACCGGGTAATGAACATATTTTTTATAGTTTGAGGAATCCGCGACGTTCCAGGTAGTTGGATTCAGTTCTGGTATATCTCCAGATAACATCTGCTTTTTCATCACTCTGGAAGGCCCACGGCTTGATTAAAACAACATCACCTTCTCTAATCCAGATTCTTTTCTTCATCTTTCCAGGAATACGGCAAAGCCTTATTTTACCATCGGCACATCGCACCTTAAGTTTACCATGGCCCATGATCTGTTCCACTACTCCTGGTATTTCTCCCCTCCGGGGGGACCTGACCCTTCTTACTCCCTGTGTTTGCTGACCTCGACTATTTCCTCTGCTCAAATACTCTCCTCCTTTTATTAAAATGATGATATAGATAAAAGATCAACAGATAATCAGTTATTAAGTAACTATAACATGTATCTCTATTTTTTTTATTGGATATCATGAACTAACTTATCACCGATAAAATTACCATTTGATCATTTAACTTTAACCTTCTTTTTTATATTAGTGTTTTGATGTATATAAAAAAGCGCATTTATGCTTTTTTAAAATGAATGTGAAATGAAATATAATGAAATTAATTCAATAAGAAAATATGAACCATTAACTACTTTAAATTAGTAAAAATTTAATTAAAAGTTACTTTTAAAAAACATTGACAACTTATATAAAGCTATATATTAAATATCAAAAAAAATATTATTGATCATGTATTCTGATATCATGTATTCTAAATCATTGGAGAATAATATTTTTAATTAGATTATAGACTAAAAGAATATTAACTGAAAGAATATTAGCTGCCCAATTCGGTTTGAGAAATGAAATATATGGGCTGGATTATTTAAGTCAGCTTACACTAAGTTAGATATATTTGAGTTTTCTTAGTAAAATCTTTCAATACGTATAATGTTAATAAAATAAAGAGTTGAGAAAATGGCAAAAGTGAAAGGAACTAAAAAAAGAACCAGAGCAAAACATGCAAAACCCGGAAGTAAAAGAGGAAGAGGAGTTAAACACTAATTTGTGGATTATAGGTCCGTTAGAGTAATTTCAGTTAAACTTGCACACATTGCACGGTTTTTGAAGGCAAATTAGTTTAATTACTCTAAATTTCCTTTATATTACAAAATCCATCATTATTTTTACTTATTCTCATTTTAAAGACTCAAATTCATAATTTATAGAATAAATATTTATCAAAAACTAGATCTGCCCTAAAAACGTGTCTAGATTGGAAGGGGGGTCTCCACTTATTTTTTAATTTTTTAAAGATTTTTCAATTCATTACTTTTTTTCAATTCATTGACAATGAAAGGGAATTCAACTCAAAACCAAAACTAATTAATGAATGGAATAATGGTTTGTTATATAAGAAAAATATAAAAATATAACATCCAAATAACTAGTTTCAAACCTATTTAGGAGGTTTATCATGGGTAAAGAATTCTTAAATCTAATGGATCCAGATGATGTGAAAAAAATCATAGACTCACTGAACATAGAACGGAAGATTGAAAAGGTTAATCTTGGTGATGCTTATCAGCGCGTTCTGGCAGAAGATGTTTATGCCGCAATTGATCTACCGCCCTTTGACCGGGCATCCATGGATGGATATGCTGTACGCGCCCAGGATACTTTTGGGGCTTTAGAGGACAACCCAATCACATTAAATCTTATTGAGAAAATCAGAGCCGGAGATGTGCCTTCTCAAAAGGTAGAAAAAGGAACCTGCAGTGAAGTGGGTACAGGTGCACCCATGCCAGAAGGTTCCGATGCAGTGGTCATGGTTGAAGTCACTGATATCAAAGAAAACAAGGTCCAGCTACTGGAGGCAGTTACTCCTGGAACCAACAGAGCACTCAGAGGATCCGACATTGAAAAGGGAAATTTCCTCTTATCACAAGGCACTCTTTTAACTGCTGATAAAATAGGGGCTTTAAGTGCAATTGGTCTGGAAAAAATTACAGTTTTTGCCAAACCAACAGTGGCAGTTATTTCCACGGGTAATGAGCTGATAAAACCAGATGAAGAGCTTCAACACGGAAAATTATATGACATTAATTCACAGTCCATAGCAAACGCAGTTAAATCATGTGGATGCATACCTTTAGCTTCCACCATAGCTAAAGATGATTATAGTTCCATAAAAAACAAAATAGATCAGTATAAACATGCTGATGTTATAATCACTTCGGGAGGAACATCAGCTGGTGCAGGGGATGTTCTGCGCCAGGTGGTGGATGATATGGGGGAAGTTTTGGTCCATGGAATTTCAGTGAAACCCGGTAAACCCACCTTAATCGGTACTTTACCTGATGGGGATGTTGATATTATTTTATTTGGACTTCCAGGGTATCCAGTATCAGCTTTGATGA
This sequence comes from Methanobacterium sp. Maddingley MBC34, assembly GCA_000309865.1. NCBI lineage: Archaea > Methanobacteriati > Methanobacteriota > Methanobacteria > Methanobacteriales > Methanobacteriaceae > Methanobacterium > Methanobacterium sp. Maddingley MBC34. The sequence goes on from AMGN01000004.1 coordinate 45,709, forward strand.
TTTTCCTTGGATTCGTAGCTCCTTTTTTAAGAGGGGTTGCCGGTGTTAAGAAATTCATGGAGAAAAAAGATGGTTCTTTACTTAAATTATCCCGAAGATATCATTCTGCCAGGGGAAGAAGCCACTTTGTACTGGTAAAAATAGAGGGGGGTATTGCCCATCCCATATTAAAGGATTCAGGAGCAATAACTGCTCTTGCTGAGGCAGATGGTTACTTTGAAGTTCCCAAGAATGTGGAGATCATTGAAAAAGATGAAGAAATAAAAGTAATACCTTTATCTGGGCTTTAAATTCTTATTAGGTCGATATTGAATTTATTAAATCAATATTAATCCTTAAAAAGATCAATAAACATCGAAAAGATCCCCTAAAACTACTTTCTTATTGGTTTCCACCAGATCAGGGATTTTTCCCAATGTACCTGCTGATTCTCCAACCACTACCAGAACACCCCGCAAGTGTTCCCTAAATTCCTCGGCTTTCCCCAAGCAATTTTCTACAAGCTCAACTTCCATATTCCCCCTTGCATGGTTGGCAATGGATGTGGCCAGTGCATCAGCTACACTGGCAGAAGAAGCAAAAACGGTAACTGAGTCTGCCATGCCAAAACTAATGGAGTGCCCCACAGTCCCTGAAGATGTGCAGATTCCCATGGGAGTCTTGTGGGACTTGATCTTAAAACCTATCCTTCCAGATAAAGATGATTCACCTGCATACAAACCCATAATCGCATCTTTATTGGTTTTTAGGGCGATATCTCCCCCATTATCTACGATTACATATTTAGCATCCTGATTCAATAAAAAGTTAAGGGTAAGTTGAGATATTGTCCCGGCCACAGCAGCCATAGGTCCCACACCAGCTATCTCTGCAGATTCTGCCATCATCTTCACAATTAAAGGTGCTTCACCAACTTTCAAGGGTTCCAGGCTTGTTAAAAATTCATTATTCATTCGGATATAACTTTTAAGTTCTTCTCTGCATTTTATAATGAAACTAAACAGATAAGTGGGTTCAATATCTGTCCGGAGTAAAATATTGGTTTCCTTGATCTGAATCCTTTTTTTAATCATTAACTAAGATTAGTTAAAGGATGCAGATAAACTATTTAGATTGTGAAGTTTATACTAAAAACATAGTTATAATAGTTATAATAAGATGAAAAGTTGTCATAGTGAATGGTGGTCAAATACAATGTTTAACCGAAAGACTAATTCAAATCCAGGGGAAAGGGTAGTATTCCAGACCCGACCCCGATTTTTAGCCAACCTGAAATCGACCATTCTTAAATTAATAATCCTATTATTGATCTTTTACTTTTTCAGGAGTATAATGGCAGTATCAATATCCCTACAGGAATATGTGGTGCAAATGGTGCAGATCCCCCTGATTCAAGCCACATTCTATATTCTTTTGCTGATTATTGCCCTTCTGCTATTATCCATAATATTAGATGTTGTATCTTGGAGACGGAAGAAGTATCAGCTCACCAATCAGAGGGTGATCGTAAAAAAAGGACTTATTAGAAGGAAAAAATCATACATACATTACAGCAAGATTCAGGACATTGATGTCTACCAGGGAATAATTGACCGGATATTTTCCGCAGGAGACATAGAGATTTATGGAGGTCATGAACACACTAACATCCTCCTGAAGGATATTCCCAATCCACGGGAAGTGGAAGATATAATTGACAGGGTTATGGTTGGAGAAGAAGTGGGTTTCAAACCTCAGCGCAGCAAAACACCCAAAAAATCAATCATCGAAGAATATGACCAAAAGTTTAAAAGATAGTCTGGTGAATATTAGAGTATATTAAATGAGATAGGGTTTAGAATTCCAATTATTCCGAATTTTTTGATAATTTTATTTTTGCATGTTAAATTGCAAAATAAAATCCTGATCTAAGATTAACATGAAAAACTACGATGTGGCAGTGGTGGGTGCAGGACCAGTGGGTTCAACCTTTGCCCGGCACATGGCAGAAAAAGGCTTTGAAGTAGCCATCCTTGAAAAAAAAAGGGAAATTGGTGTTCCACTCCAGTGTGCGGGGCTTTTAGGTAAAAAAATCAAAAAAGTAAATATTTTACCTGATGAATTTATAATAAACCCTGTTAACGGAGCATTTCTCCACTCCCCCGAGGATACTGTACTTTCAGTCAGTAAAGAAAAACCAGAAGCATACGTTGTGGACAGAATAGGGTATGATAAATTTTTAGCACAAATTGCACTTGATTCTGGTGCTGAACTATTTTTAAATCACAGGGTTGAGAATGTAGATTCGGTTAAGGGTGTTATAACTCTTAAGAATAATGAAAATACCAAAATATCAGCTGATATAGTGGTGGGGGCTGATGGTCATTCGTCAATTGTATCCAATACATTCAATCCACCTGCAGAATCGTTTCAGGCAGCCCAGTATCTCATTGATGTGGGTGAAAAACGTTTTCAGGAGAATTATGTCCATCTTTATGTTGATTCAAGAGTATCTCCTGGTTTTTTATGGGCTATTCCCCTATCTGAAAGCACAGCCCGGGTAGGACTATTTGCAGATGCCAACTATCAGCAATTAACCATAATCCTCAATGAATTATTAGCTAAACGTTCTGAACTTAAAGGAGCAACCATTTTAAAGAAGTATTATGGTGTTATCCCTAAACATAATCCTCAAAAACAGCTGGTTAAGAATAAAGTAATCCTTCTGGGGGATGCAGCATCCCAAGTTAAACCCACAACTGGGGGTGGTCTTATAATGGGATTTGCATGTGCAGAAATAGCATCAAAAGTAGCAGCAAAGGCACTGGAAAATGAAAGCACGGAAATGCTCATGAATTATTATAAGGATTATCAGAATCAATTTAAAAACGAGCTAAAAGTACAGTTAATGGTACATAAGATCTTCAAGTCCCTCACTGATGCTGATCTGGAGTACATGTTCATGAAACTAAAACAAGTTGGTGCAGAAGACATAATCTCCCAGTATGGAGATATGGATTCCCAATCACCACTAGTTAAAGAAATGTTCAAAAGGGGTATTATTTTTTCTATTCTTCCTAAAATGTTGTCCTGGAGGATATCCAGTCTATGGAAATAGCAATGCTGTTATCCAAGGAACACACCACCCTCCCCATGGCAGAAGTGGAAGCTGTTCTGGAATGTGAAAGGATAAACTATCATATAAAAGAAGAGCATGATGGACTTCTCATTCTGGAAATGCCCAATGAAACTCCAGATAATATGATAGGGATAATCAAAAGACTCTCTTTCACTCATGAAGTATTCCATATCCTCATACAAACTAATGAAGATAAATTAATTGGGGAAGTGCAAGAATATCCCTGGAATGATATTGTTAAATCTGATTATGCTGTTAGAGTTAAAAAGATGGATAAAAAATCCCAGTTCAACACTTCCAAACTGGAATGGGAGATGGGAAGCATTATCCATAAAGCTGCACCAGATGTTAGGGTAAATCTGGAGTATCCTTCCATTTTCATCAGGACCATTCTAAGAGATGGTGAAGTTATTGTTGGGCAACGTATAGGTCAAATATCTAAAAAACACTTCTTCAACCTTAAACCTCACAAAAGACCATTTTTTTATCCAGGATCAATGAGTCCAAAACTGGCCCGCTGTATGGTAAACCTGACTCGAATAAAAAAGGGTCAAACCCTGCTGGACCCCTTCTGCGGAACCGGGGGAATACTCATCGAAGCAGGAATTATAGGAGCCAGGGTTATAGGGACAGATATAGATTATAAAATGGTTAAAGGAACCAAAGAAAATTTAGAGCACTGTGGAGTTGGTGATTATCATGTTTTTAGGGAAGATGCCCGGAAACTGGAACTTCCCACTAAAGTTGATGCTATTGTAACTGATCCTCCCTATGGTATTTCTGCATCAACCGGTGGAGAGAAGAGTGAGGATTTATACCAGCAATCAATGCAGTCTTTACAGGGATTACTAAAAGGTGATGGTTTTATGTGTCTGGCAACTCCTCATTACCTAGATTTAGATGAGGTACTGGCTGGTACAAAATTTAAAATAATAGAACAGCACCACATAAGAATGCATAAAAGTTTAACCCGGGTCATATCAGTGTTGAGCATAAGTTAATAGACTCTTTCCAGTCACTTTTTAATAATAACCTTTGATAATTGATACTCTAATTTGAAATAATAACTTTAATTGAGCTTAATTATTTAGTTTCCATAAAAGGTAAGTTTGAATAAAAGTGAGACATGAATTTGACTGATTGATATCGGAACTAGTTAAAAAACATTTTGAAAATCTTTAGAAAACTTTTATAAACCATTTAATTAATTTTACATGTCCATATAATTGTTGGTGATTCCTTATGAAAGCCAGAATATTTGATACCACCCTCCGTGACGGTGAACAGACTCCGGGAATATCTTTAACACCGGATGAAAAGCGATTAATAGCCAGGAAACTGGATGAATTAGGAGTTGATGTAATTGAGGCAGGTTCAGCCATTACATCTAAAGGAGAAAGGGAAGGTATTAAAAAAGTAACTTCTGAAGGTCTTTCTGCAGAGATATGCAGCTTTACCCGGGCGGTTCAGGTAGATATTGATGCTGCCCTAGAATGCGATGTGGATAGCATCCACCTGGTGGTTCCCACATCAGACCTGCACCTGGAATACAAGCTACGCAAGACCCGTGAAGAAGTAAAGGCCATGGCTGTAGAATCAACCCAGTACGCAGTTGATCATGGTCTTCTGGTGGAATTATCCGCAGAAGACTCCACCCGTAGCGATATGGGATACTTAAAAGAGGTATTCCAGGCGGGCATAGATACCGGGGCAAAACGTATATGTGCCTGTGACACTGTGGGAATGCTCACCCCAGAACGGGCCTATGATTTTTACAATCAGCTGGCAGAGTTAAAAGCCCCATTAAGTGTACACTGTCACAACGACTTTGGACTGGCTGTTGCCAACTCCCTAAGTGGATTGAGGGCTGGTGCAACTCAGGCCCATGTAACAGTCAACGGAATAGGGGAAAGAGCAGGTAACGCATCACTAGAAGAACTAGTAGTCTCATTGCACTCCCTTTACAATGTTAAGACAAAAATAAAAATGGAAATGTTATACGAAGTTTCTAAGATGGTAGCACGGATAACTGGGATGTACTTACAGCCCAACAAGGCAATCGTAGGTGAAAATGCCTTTGCACATGAATCTGGAATCCATGCCGATGGAGTAATGAAGAAAGCTGAAACCTACGAACCCATAACTCCGGAACTAGTGGGACATAAGCGCCGTTTCGTAATGGGTAAACACGTTGGTTCTCACATTATCAAAGAACGGATACACGAAATGGGCTTCCAGGTTGATCAGGAAAAATTCTCCCAGATATTCAACAGAATAAAAGCACTGGGGGATATGGGGAAATGTGTCACTGACGTGGATTTACAGGCCATAGCCGAGGATGTTATGGGAGTAATGTCTGAAAAACCAGTGGAACTCCAGGAATTAACCATAGTATCTGGAAATAAGGTCACACCCACTGCATCAGTAAAACTAAAAATCGGTGATGTGGAAAAATTAGAAGCAGGTATAGGTGTTGGCCCAGTTGACGCAGCCATAGTAGCCATCAAAAAAACCATTGAAGATGTTACCGACATAGAATTTGAGGAATACCACGTGGATGCCATAACAGGAGGAACCGACGCACTTATTGATGTGGTGGTAAAACTCAAACACGAGGGTAAAGTGGTAAGTGCCAGAAGCACCCAACCTGATATTATAAACGCCAGTGTAGAAGCATTCCTGGGTGGTATAAATAAAGTTTTAACTGATAAAAAGCTTAGAGAGTCTGAAAAACTTTTATAAGTATTATAAACTTTTTTTTTATTATAAATTCATTTTCAAAATATTTAATTGAATTATAATTAAAACGGTTTATTAAGGAATTTTATTAAGATAAATGATTAGGTGATGAAGTAATGGGCCAGTACACTTTTATGAACCATAAAATACAAATAGCTGGTTTTAAAGCTGAAATAGATGATACAAGTAAAATAATGAAGTGTATACGAGATATAAGTGGGGAGTGTAACAGTGGTAATTGTATCATCCAATTACTAAATGCCCGGGGAATAGCCGGTGAGAAACATATATTACAGGCAACAGTCCAGGCCATTAAAGCATTCGAAAGGAACAATAACGCCGCAAAAGACATGGGATTGGAAATATGTGTTCGTGCTTCATCCCAGAGGCAGATATCTCAAGCTTTAAAGATTTTAGGCATAGGTAACGGTAAAATGGATATCTGTATGGTGGCAGTGGATTGTGATGAAAATATCCAGAATCAGGTGGAGGAAGTTCTGGGTAAACAACACGATGAAGTACTCCTTGCAGATGTAGACGCACTGCAGGAATTGTATGAAATCTCCCCTCAGGAAATAACTAGTGCAGGAAGCATTGAACGGATTATGGTAGAAAGAACTGCTCTTTTAAATCTTGAAATATGATTTATAACATTTATTTTGAGTCTATAAACTTGAGTTTAGATGGAATTTAAGCTAATAGTCTATTAAATTTATTTAAACAAAACATTCGGGTTTATAAACGATTAAATATCATAGAACGAGTTAAATATTATTTTTCACAATCTCCACTAATTCCCTGAGATTTTCTTTTTTCAAGCAGTTAATATCCAAATTCTTCACCTCTAAACAAACCGCGGGTTGATTAATCCTATCATAACGGGGACAGGTAGTGATCATACCCCCTCCCCTTACTTTAAGGTTGTTTCTAAGCAAACGGGCTATGGGTTTTGGTTCATCAACAGGAAGTGCAATGTTTATCCCTCGCTTTTCAGGGTGCAAAACATTTTCAATTTCTTTTTTCAAAAATTCACAGGCAGCAACGGTTTTAACCAGATGTCCAGGAGCCATTTTAACTTCTTCTACCAGACCCGCGCAGGTAACCGGACTACTCTGGAGGGTTTTAAGGATGAAACCCGCATTAATAAAAAATTCAGGATCATTGGTGGAGATAAAACCTCCGTTACCCACATTAACCATCTTAGGAGAACCAGTGGAGGCCAAAATAACATGGGAATGATCACCACAGGCAAGGTTCTTCAGAGGATCACCCACTGATCCAGAAGCATCCTCAACCAGGATCACCCCGTTATCCTCACAGATATCATAAATCCCCTTAACTGGTTGTTCTGCCATGTAACCCGCGAAACTGGTGATGAAAAGAGATTCAGGATTTTTAAGTTTCAACTGTTCTTCCAGTGTTTCCAGATGGATAACTCCCAGCACAGTGGGTAAATATAGAATTTCAAGCCCATAAAACTCTGCAAACTTCCTAAAACCACTCCAACCTCCCTGGTCAGGAATCATAATAGGCCCTTTCATGGTGCTAATGGTAGCCATAATAGCAGCATTACCACTACCAAGCATCCTGACGTTTTCATGACCTGTAACCTTTTTTATAGCCTTTTCAGCATTTTTTTTATACTCATTACCAATGAACCGGTTTCCAAGTTCGAGGGAAGCATCACACATGGCTTTCCTGGCTTCTTTTGATGGCATTTTAAAGGAAAGTTCCATTTAATCACTTATAATCAATCTTTTTATGGGACATTAATACAGGGATCATTTAAAGTAAGAATCCAGGGTGGTCTGTCTGGAACGCAGGATATCCTGCAGGAGATCACTTCTCTTGATGAAACTATTTATAGGAAGCTTCAAACGGGTGTTAATATGTGCAAGGGCAGTTTTCATATCTTCAAACTCCAGGTAAGGTTGTGCCATTGCATTTCTAACATTTTCCCGGACGTTAAACACACCAAGAGGCACATATCCTGAGTAAGCCTCCCTGAGTACAATAACTCCTGCCTGGTGCTTTTCCTGGGCCAGTGCTTCTAATACTGCCATTTTACATGTGTAATAACAACCTCCAACTCTGGAATACTCTTTTTTGCCATTATAATTCTCATAATCTGAGAATATGAGTTTTTCTTTTCCTAAAACTTCTAAAAAGGCTTCCATCCATTCATATTGCCATGGGGTGGGGAGTAAGAGCACAGCATAATAGTTCTGCAGACTCTGGAACTCATAAACCCGGTGAACGTCCAATGGATCATAATGCTTCACTTCCCGAAGTAACTGGTCGGCAATGGTAGTGTCACAGGCAGTGATGGACCAGCGGGTGGGAACCAGGCGTCTGCGTTTATCCACGCCCATGGTGCCCACAGAGAAAGCCTTCTGCATATGAGAAAAGGGCACATCCTTCCGATGAAGATCCATAAGTGCTTCCCTAGCCTTTAAATCAGTGTCATAATATACCTTTTCCAGTTCCCGGTCCCAGCGGACATTATCAATTTCGAACTTCTCCAGAATGGCACTGGGGCCATGTGGGGCCTGGTATTCACTGAATGAAACTCCTCTGGGTTTTTTCCAGAACTCTGCTTCACTATCAATGGATCCTGATGCCAGGGATATCTCCTGGAGCTTCTCTACCATCCGGTTTTCCAGATCAGTGATTCCAATCATCTTTTTACCCCGAACCAGACTCATGCGGTATGAAATAATATCCTCCTGGCTTTTATCACCAGGGATCCATGCTTCGGGAGTGTCCATAATAGCAGTGTCACCAGATACAGGGGAGATCATGGGGCCCGCATATACCTTGGGATAATTCCAGCTACCAATGAATACTGAAGGGGGTGTACTACCCTCTAACTCTTTACCAACCTCAACTGAGGGAATTTGAAACTTGGAAGTCAGCTTTTTAAGGTAAGTTTTCTTACCCATCATAGTATTTAGATCATCTCCTCTTTTTTAAAAGACTTTAGCCAGCAGATGAGAACTAATTAACACTGTTGGAATGGTTAAGCAATCAACTATATTTACCTGAGGGCAGTAATGGAATTAAATTCCAGTTACACGCAAATCAGGGAATGGTTCGCCTAACAAAATCTAGTGATGTCGAATTCATGCAGTAACGCAGTCCAGTTGGTGCCGGACCATCATCAAACACATGACCTAAATGAGCATGGCAGCGGGCGCAAAGCACCTCTGTGCGCACCATCAATAGACTACGATCCGTTTTGGTGGTGATGTTTTCACTGGCCACCGGTGCCCAGAAACTGGGCCAACCAGTTCCGGAATCAAATTTGGTCTGGGAGTCAAATAGATCAGTGCCACAGCATACGCACTGATAAATCCCATCATCATGGCAATCATGATATTTGCCAGTGAAAGCCAGTTCTGTTCCTTTTTTCCGGGCAACATCAAATTGTTTAGGAGTTAGAAGTGCTTCCCATTCTTCATCAGTCTTCACAACTCTTTCAACCAGTTTTATTTCCTTCAAACTCACAAAATAAATGGGGACAAAATCATTTTCAGGGGTTTCTTTTTTCATTTTCTCCTCATAGAATTTATAAATAATTTGTAACTAATTCACTGGATTTATAACCTGAACATATTATTATTTCTATAACTTTAAAGACTTAAACTAAACGAAATTGATTAATGAACTACTTCAATGATTACATATTAAATCAGATCTACAGAATAAAATCAGATTTATAGGATAAAATCGGATCTATAGGATAAAAATGGTTTTAAATGGTGGGGACATGTTTTAATGAATTCTAATGAAAAAAACAAGAAAAACAGAGAAAAAAGAGGGCAGATTTTCCCTGATGACATTTTACCTTACCTTGATTTTTCAACTGAAAGTTTAATTAAAATGTTAAGGATGGATAATCCTCAAGAAAGAACCATCTCTGCAGTTATATTGGGCAATAAGGGGGATGAAAATGCAATAAAACCTCTTTGCACTGCACTTAAAAATGAAAAATCTCTCTATTCCAGAATAGCCATGTCAGAAGCATTATCTCAAATAGGAGAACCCGCTGCCTGTTACTTAATAGAACTTTTGGGTGAAATTGGTAAAAATCAGGAAACAGAGCTGCCTCTTAAATATTTTAAAAAAAAGAGTTTTCCACTGGTAAGGGATATGGCGGCAAGGACTTTGGTGAGAATAGGAAAACCAGCAACCCCCTATCTGATGGATGTCCTGGAAAATGGCAATGAATTTAAAACCCAACAGGCAATTGATGCATTAGGTGCAATTGCAGCCAAAACAGGTGATAAAAGGGCATTAACTGCATTAATCACCCGCATGGAACAAATTGAGGGGGTTAATCTTGCTGAAAGGGTTAATGACAATGGTAAGATAACATTATGGAAAATTATTCGGGCTTTAAGTGGGTTTAAATATAGTAAAGAAGCTATTCGTCCATTGATTGTAATATTAAAAAACCATCATGATCCTCCTATTATTTGGGAGGCCTTGAGAAGTCTAGGGCAGATTCAAATTGCAACACCAGAGCTAGAGGGTATAATCCAAAGTTTCATTGAAAATAAAAATCACGAGATTAGGGTTGCTGCGGGAGATGCATTAAGCACATTATCAAAAATCAATTTTTAGTTTATTTCACTTTTTTACCAATATAATAAAAACCATTGGATTTATTACCATTCATGGTATTAAAAACACTATTTTCTAAGTATAGCTTTTTATAATCTTCAGTCAACTTTAAAATATGTTTGATGGTATGATGTCTTAAAACTGCGCCTTCAGGAAGTTCGAAAACTCCATAAATCTCATATTTATCTTTAAATTTTTGGTAACGCTTGAGATTTCTCTCATCATCATTTAAGAGAAAATCACTAATGTAAATTATTCCATTATCCTTTAAAACTCTTGAAATTTCTGAAATTAATTCTTCCTGTTTCTCGGTTTGGATATTACTGGTTAAAACCCCAATGAGAAGTACTGCATCAAATGAATTATCCGGAAAGGGAAGATCATCTCCATTATTCTTCAAAAGTTTAAGATGAGGATGCAATCTCAAACCCCTGTTTATCATTTTTCCTGAAAAATCTACCCCTGTTAACTTCTTAAAACCGTTTTTACGGAGTTCATTTAAGGTTCTACCGTAACCACAACCCACATCAAGGATATTCATTTCAGGGGTGACATGTTTTTCAAACTCTGTCAGTGGAAATGGTGTGGGAAATTCTTTTTCCTCTGCAACCTCATCCCAGTATTTTTGCTGATGAGAAACATTTTGACTGTTGTTAATCATGCCTACTCCAAATTTTATCAACAGATTATACTCTTATTTAATAATTTATAATTAATTATCTGTTGATTACAATCATAAAATCGCATTATATAATGAATATGTACGGATTTAAGTAAATTAAAACCTTTTTTTATATTCCAATTCCTTGAATTTAACGATGAAACTGGTCCCATCATTGCTATGCATTTCGATTTGACCGTCTAACTGGTTTGTTAGACTGTTTATCAATTGAAATCCTAAGGTTTCCGCTTTTTCAAAATCAATGTCTTCAGGGATTCCAACACCATCATCACTCATTTTCAGAATGAAGGCATCACCATCCCTTTCTAGTTCCACAATTATCTCACCACTCTGGTCATTGGGAAATGCATGGTTAACTGAATTGGCAACGATCTCATTAATAAGAAGTCCCAGGGGTATGGCAGTTTCTAATTCCATCCTAACATCTTCAACATTAACAGTAAGTTTCACACGTCCCGGATCTTCAATATGTGATGTTAAAAGCTCTTTGCTAATGTTTTGAATGTACTCTGAAAGGTTTATATGTGAAAAATCCTGTGAACTGTAAAGCTCATCATGAATCAGGGACATGGTTTTCACACGGTTCTGGCTGCTTTCGAAAATTTTCAGATCCCTTTCATCTTTAATGTGCTGGGTCTGAAGGCTCAGGAGACTGGATATGATCTGCATGTTGTTTTTAACTCGATGATGAAGTTCACGCAGCAGGAGTTCTTTCTCTTCTAAAGATGTCCTGAAATTTTCTTCAGCAACTTTCAAGGAATCAATATCAGTCATGCTGAATACCACACCTTTATACTGATTTTTCTCATCAAATAAAGGATTTCCTAATGATTCAACCCAGATATAACGTCCGTCAGCACGTTTGAATCGGTGTTGCACTCCTCCTGGTGCATAGAAAGCTTGGGCATCCTTGAAAGCAGAACCGACCTTAAGTTGATCATCAGGATGGGTTAAATTGATAAATTTAAAAACGTTTTCACCCAGGATTTCTTCGGGCTCAAAACCTAGGATAGTTTTAATTGAAGGGCTAATATACTGGAATGTTCCTTCCTCATCGATCTGCCCTACTACATTCAACATGTTGTCTGTAACCAGACTTAATAGCCTTTCTCGTTTTTTAAGTTCTTTTTCTGCCATTTTATTTTGTAAAACAACAGAGGAGATGTTGAGGATGGTTTCCACAGTGTTTATGTTAAGTGGTTTACCCTTTTTTTTGGTTACAATATTCACGCTCCCGAACATCTCTCCCTTGAATGAAAAACCCATCACATAAATTTCATCAACACCAAATGCTTTTTCAATCATAAGATATGTTTTTGAAGGTAATTTACCTGCGGTGATGTAAGACAGACCATCTTCTACCCTCTGCAACTTCCCGCTTGATAAGTATTTCTTTGATTCATGATCTAGGGTATCCTGGGGGAAGTTAAAATCACCTATTTTCACCCCGGTTAACTTCTCAGCAAGTTCCACCATTCTAGGGGTAATCCCCACCAGATCACGAACTTTAAAACTATCAGAATCTTCATCATAGGTAGAAATAATAATGTAGGCATCTGTGACTACTTCTTGGAGTTTTTCCAGTACAAAATCATATATATCTGATTCTGTAGGGAGACTCAACAGATCCATTACCAGGGGGGATAAAAATTTCAAAGCATCCTGAAAAGGTTTGTTTTCAGGTTTCATCAGATTAAAATCAGCCATATGGCCTTCTAATTCAGAATATAAATTCCTGTATTTTGTTATTTCATTAATTAACTGTTCTTTAGATTTTTTTTCATCATTCATGATGATCATTTCTAAGGATGGGTTAATAAAAATCAATAATAAATTTATATTCTCTTGATATTATAATTATCCCATAATTAAATAACAGCAACTAAATAACAGCTATTAAAAAAAAGTTTAGAAAATAGATTTATAAAATCAGTGGGATGAACGTAATTCCCGGTTACACTCCTTTTTGTTAAAAATATTATGATATCGATTAATATTACAACTACTAATCAACAGCATTTTCCCCTCTTTCAGTTGTCCTAATTCGTATAACGTCTTCCACTGGAGATAGGAATAATTTTTCACTGACATCTTCGGTTTTCACAGCTTCAAGGGCTTTGATAACATATTCAATTTCTTCCTTTTTGATGATCATCATCATCTCTATTTTTGGAGGTAATTCCAGCTCATAACTACTGCAACGGTATGTTTCCACTTTTTCAGTACCATAATTCTGATACTTAATATCTATGATAGTTATATTGGAAAATCCGAATTTTGCCAGGGAATTTTTCACATTTTCCAGTTCAATGGGGTGGAAAAAAAATCTTAATTTGTAAAATTTTGAGTCAAATGATGGTGATAGTTCAGGATCGGTATATTCTTCATAGATTTCATAGTTCTCTGTAGTTTCGTGGTTTTCTGGGGTTTCGTGGGTTTCTGCAGTTTTGTTGGTTTTTATTTCATTGTTTTTAAGGGAGAATGTCTCACTTTCATGCTTGTCGATTAATTTTAATAACATTTTCAGACCGTCATTAATCCCAATTCCATCCTGAGCAATGGTGGGAATAATCAAGACTCCTTCAACATGAGTATCCATTTCAAATTCGCTAAAATCATCTCTATTTACAAATAAAACATGGGGTATGTTTTCACTGGCGATTAAATTAATTATTTCCAAGTCTGTTTCAAAAATACCAACACTGGTCTCTACAAAAATTATAACTCCGTCCAAATCTTCAGATAATACCTGTTTTATGGACATGAATTCTGAATATCCCGGTGGATTGAATAAATAGTTTTTCCCACCATCTACGAGGATCCTCCGGTAATTAAATACGGATAATTCAATCTTTTTGTTGGGAGTGATATTATCATTAAAACAATCTATTATGGTTGCAGAATGGTCTTTGGTAGAATTATAATTGCATAAAATAACGATTTTTTTAGCACTATTTGGGATTTCATTTTCCAATGCGGTCACCTTAAATGATTAATGTGTTTGTAAGACTTTTTAGAGAGATTATTTAATTTTTTTATGAGTATAATTTTAAAATTGATTTTAATTTTTTTACATTGATTATTTAAACCTCTTATATTGATTATTTAAGCTTATATAGTTGATATTTAGTGTATAAAATCCAAAACAACGTTTATAACTAAACTTGGAAAATAAATTTAAAAAAGATAGAAATATCAGCAGCTAACTGCTTTGATCTTGCTGACATATTCTGGATCCATTAATTCTAATAACGTGTTCAGACCTTCTGAAATCCCTTTACCCGAAATTGCCTCGGTAGGCACTATTAAAACATCAGGATACCTGGTATAAAGAGGAATATCACTTAAATCATGTTTATTGGCAAATATGACATAAGGAACGCTTTTTTCTTCCACAAAATCAATCATTTCTTCACAGTTAAGGGTAATCCCCTGGGTATTGTCAATAACTATGATCGCTCCATCCATATTTTTGGATAATATATCTTTCATAAACTTGAATCTCTCTGCACTGGATGGGCTGAATATTTGAAGCTTTTTATTGTTTATTATGGTTTTCCCATAACTTGCAGCTTCAGTTTCTACCAGATTATTGCAGACGTGTTTCAGGGCGGTCCTTTTACCCGAATCTGAATCTCCTAATACTAAAATTTTTTTGATTTCCATAAGATCACTGTCAACACTCACTCTTGTAGGAATACGGAATCCTTCTTCCGATAAATTGTTTGGATCTTTTTACTTATAAACTTATCCAAACATTCATTTAGAATTTCCCGAAAAAATTCACAATATATCCAATGAAATGTTGTTTTTCTTAAAATTCTTCAGTATACTGGCGTAGTAATGTCTTTTTTGGTGTTTTAATGAGTTGTGATGGTCTCACCAGATCAATTATAACACATGTATAAACAATTGGTCCAACAGGATAATGAATCAGGATAATGAATTTAGGAGATACTTATAAAAATAGAAAAGTCTGTAAATAAGTAGAAAATAAAAAAGTTAAAAAATTAAAGGATATGCTTAAAGTCCATTAATTTTGCAATGTTTTTAAGCAAGTTCAATGGTACTGGGGGGTTTATCACTTACTGAAAGAGATACGTGGGTGACTTCAGGGATTTCAGCAGTTATTCTTCGTGATATTGTTTTCACCATTTCCCAGGGAAGTTCCGGAACATCGGCAGTCATTGCATCCAATGATTCTACCATTCTCAGTACAACTAGGTATCCGTAGTCTCTAATGTCTCCTTTAACTCCAGTCACCTTAGTATCTGTTAAAACTGCGAAATATTGCCATAGAGTTTTATCAAGGCCCACTTTTTGCACTTCTTCTTCTACAATGGCGTTGGCTTTGCGGCATATTTCTATTCTTTTGGGTGTTATTTTTCCAGCTATGCGCACAGCCAGACCCGGGCCGGGGTAAGGTTGCCTGTTCACCATTTCATCAGGTAAGCCCATTTCAGCTCCAATGATCCTCACTTCATCCTTGTAAAGCTCTCTTATGGGTTCCACAAGTTCCAAGACCATTCCTTGGGGTAGTGCAACGTTGTGATGGGATTTAATATCACCCTGACTTTCGATCCAGTCAGGGGCAATGGTGCCCTGCACTAGGAATTTGGCACCCACTTTCTCGGCTTCCCTTTCAAAAACCCGGATGAAAACTTCACCAATGATCTTCCGTTTTTCTTCAGGGTCTTCCACTCCTTCAAGTTTACCTAGAAATTCTTCACTGGCATTGATGTACTTCAAATTAAGCCTATCATGGAAGGTTTTTTGAACATAGTCTGCTTCCCCTTCTCTCAAGAGGCCATGATCAACAAAGACTGCGGTTAAATTTTCTCCAATGGCATTTGAAACAAGAACTGATGCCACGGAACTGTCAACACCACCGGATAAAGCGATTATTGCCTTTTTATCTCCTATGGTTTTTTTAATTTCATCTATTGATTCTTTAATGAAAGAAGACGGATCTAACATGGTTACCAACTTTTAATCTTATTAAAATAACATTTAATTTTTTAAATATTTATTATTGTATTTTTTAACCAAATTTTTATGGTTATATGTAATTCTCAACTGTACTCCTCTAGTCACAACGGTACTCATCCAGTTAATTAACGGTTTTCAGAGTACTCCTTACATACTTCATAAAAATTCTCAAAAACTTTAGGCCCTTCTGGTGTGTGATAAACCTCTGGGTGGAATTGTATTCCATATAAAGGTTTTTCAGGGTGTTTCATAGCTTCAACATCACATATTGGTGATGAGGCCAGAATTTTGAATTCAGGGGGAAGTTTGGTTACTTCATCCTTGTGGGAAGCCCAGACATCTAGCTGTGGTCCTAACCCTTTGAAAATGTCATTCTCATCCAGGATGTTGATCTGGATTTGAGCATAACTTTCCGAAACCGCAGAACTGATTTGCCCACCATAAGCCTGAGCGATGATTTGATGTCCAAGGCAGATACCCAGAATGGGATAATCCAATTTTTTAACGTATTCTATGCTGTTACCAGACCTGTCCACCGAAGGTCCACCTCCCAGAATCAAGCCCGATGGTTTTTTATCCTTAATTTCCTCAAGACTGGTGGTGTTGGGCACCAGTTCAGAGGGTATTTTCAAGTAATGCAGGGTCCGGTGAATGCGGTGATTGTACTGTCCATGATTGTTAATCACTAATATCATTTTATTTATCCTCTTATTTTATTTCCTTAAGCCTATTTCTTTATTTTATTCTTGTTATCCTTATTTTATCTTTATATGCTTTAATTATCTGTTTATCTTTATTATCTTAATTTATTTCATTAATTTTATCTTCTCTACTCATAATATGAACTGGTTCCTGTGAATATTTTTATTAATTCGGCATTTCCAGCCTTGCAATTCTTATATGCAAATATTTTTATGTTGAAATGGTAATAAGAATAAATATGGAACTTCGAGACATTCTACTCATACTGGTGGCTCTGGTGCTGGCAGTGGTTTTCTTCTATGTATTCATATGGTTGCTTCCAGTTATAATTATACTGGTGATAGCCTATATCATATATATATTTTTGAAGGGATCCTGAGAGTATAATGAGCATTTAACATTTTAATGTTCTTCAGTTTTCAGAATCTCCCCCTTAGTTTAAACTTTTTTATTAATTTTTTAAAACTTGAATATTTTTTTTAAGTAGATACTGGTGATTTAATGAGAGAAACAGAAAAGTTCAGAGGATTAAACGGAAACCTAATGGCTTTCAAGAAAGAAGTAGAGGGCGCAGAAAAAGTTACTTTTGCAGGAATTCCTGGTGTTTGCAGCCCATTTGCGGAACTATTTGCCTATGTAATCAGAGATAAGGAATCAGTTTTTGTATCCAAAACTGATATAGATTCAGCTCGCAAAATTGAACGCACAACATTAGGTATGCAATTTACAGAAGAAGTAGATCCCCGCAGCAGTGTCTTAGCCCTTCTGGGTGGACTTTCCATGCCACAATATGAAGTAGATGTAGCTGATGTCCAGAAAATGATCGAAGATATTCTGGAACCTGGTGGAAAGGTCCTTGGCCTGTGCTATATGAACATGTTCGAAAACGCAGGTTGGGATGATAAAATTGATTTTGATTGTATAATTAACGGTATTTTAACCGGAGAAGTTTATAAAAAAGACTAAATCCTCAAATGATTATAATGGGGATTAGTCATAAATGGATAATGATAAAAAAAGTTTCTATGGTTAAATCATGTTGGACTTGTATTCTGTGGGCATGGAACGTGGTCTCCTCTATGAGACCATTGTCACCACCCGAAACCCTGATGGAACTCCCAATGCCGCACCGATAGGTGTTATTTGTAAGGAAGATCATGAAGTGGTTGTTTATCTCCACGAGGGATCCAAAACATTCGATAATGTGCGACGTGAAAAGAGTTTCTGTGTGAATATATTAAGGGATCCAATGGTATTTGTTGAATCAACCATAGGAAACCTGGACAGTACAAAATTCCAGACCCATGGTAATGATTTCAACATCAAATGTGCAGAAGCCTTTTTTAAGGTTGAAGTCACCCGTGAAAAGCTGGTTCAACGCAAGGATCATCTGGGAACTTCCACCTTAAATGTGGTAAATGCCAGGGTTCTGGAAGTGGTTAAAAACCAGGAACATGTCCATCCTTTAAACAGGGCCATTTATGGGATAATAGAGGCCCTGGTATATATTAGTCGGCTAGATATTGTTTCTGAAGATGAGCGGAATGCATACCTGGAGAAGTTGAGTGAAACCTCCAGGGTGGTGAACAAGGTAGGCTCAGAGGACCATAAAAAAGCCATGAAGAAGATTTTAGAATTCCTTGAAAAGTAAATTTGAATAATTTATAATCAAAAAAATAAAACCTAAAAATAGAACTCTTTTCTAAAAATAAAACTCTTTTCGCCTGGATTCCAGAAGATAAGGCTCTTTACCCAGAAGCTCTGATGCTACCAGTACATCTCCATTTGATTCTTCCTTAACTGTTTTTATAAAATCAAAACAACGAAGATCCCTTAAAAGATGGTGATCTACCACTACCCTGGGAATTTTCCTGGCAATTTCAATTAAGTTTTTCTGTGCGCGTACCACATCTCTCTTCTCCAGGATGAAACCCTCCAGATAGATGGGTGGACCACTTAAAATCAGAGTATCTGGGTTTTCATTAAGTATGAGTTCTCTGGCAGCATCCCCCATAGGTCCCTGCACATCAGAGGCGTGCATTAACTTCTGATTTTCCCATTCTATGGTGGTGGTTATAACAAAGCCCACTCGGCTGCCCTCTGCACCATGGGGAAGCGCTTTTGAAAATTTGAAAAGAGTATCACCCACCTCAAATGAATTACCGTCCGCATAATGAATATCCCGAGTCCCTAACTGTTTCAAATTCTTCAAAAGATCCCGGGCCCTTTTCTGCTGGTTTTTATTTATATTTTCCGTGGGGTGCTTTATAAACAGCTTTTTATCCAGGTACATATCCTCAGCATATCTGGGGGAAGAGTCCAGATACCGCCCCAGACTAAAAGGAGTAAAGTGATCATGGTGGTAATGGCTGATGGTCAGAATATCTGCTTTTTTAGCATATTCTTGTACTCTGGCCCGGGTTTCATGCAGAGCATCGAATTCATCCTTCCAGGGAGGGAATCCAAACCTTTTAGGGGCGATGGATGTACCAGGGTCCACTAGTATCTTTTGGTCGGTTTCAACATAGGTGGCCATGGAGCGCACACCCATACTTTCAAAGGCCAGGGGTATAACTTTCATTCAAAAACACCCTTTTTAGAATTTATTCATATTACCCGCGAAGTTTTACAAACATCAATAAATTTCAAGTCAAATAAATTAAGGTTACTCTTATTTTTTGAACCTATTTGTATCTCATTTTAATACATCCACAAACTGGAAACTCTCCACATCAAATAAACCCTGATCACTGATCTTTAGTTTTGGAATCACCAGGAGAGCCATGAATGACATGGTCATAAATGGTGCGGCCAGTTTACAACCCATATCCCTAACCACTCCATGTAATTTAGTAAGCTGGTCAGATACCTCCTCCGCACTACTTGTACTCATAAGGCCGGCTATTGGGAGTTTAAGGGAATGAATCTCTTCGTCACAAACTGCAACCAGTCCTCCTCTGTTTTTTTTAAGGGTGTTCACAGCAACTGCCATATCCTGACTGTTGGTGCCAACCACGATGATGTTATGGGAGTCGTGGGCAACACTGGATGCAATAGCTCCTTTTTCAAGCTTGAAACCATTAACAAATGCATTGGACATGTGATTAGCTCCGTATCTTTCCACCACTGCAATTTTCAGGATATCCTTTTCAAGGTCTACTTTTAATACGCCACCAGCAGACTCCAGGGTTGCTTCAGATTCTTCAGTGAGTAGCTGTCCCTCAATCACTTTAATAACTCTCACCGCGACTTTTCCAGTTATGTTAGATTGTACTTCAAAATCCAATGGCTTTTTGTCACGTAATCTGAATGTATTTTCGATCTGGATTGGTTGAACTTTGAAAAGGGCCTGGCCTTCCCGGGCAACCAGTTCTCCATTTATCATGACCTTTCTAACGTTGAAATATTCCAGATCATCCACTACCACCAGATCAGCTCTTTTACCCGGACTTAACATGCCTGTATCCAGATGGTAATGGGATGCAGGATTCACTGTAACCATCCTGATGGTTTCCACAGGATCCAATCCAAGTTGCACCGCTTTTTGGAGGGTCTGGTCTAAATGTCCCTCTAAAAGGTCCTGTGGGTGCCGGTCATCAGATACCAGGAAATCACCTCCCACACTCTGCAGTTCTTCCAGGTTCTTGGCTGATGATCCTTCCCGGATCATTATCTTCATCCCCAGTTTCTTCTTCTCCTGCGCCTCCTCCAGCCTGCTGCACTCATGGTCAGTGGATATGCCGGCAGCTATGTACTTGCAGAGATCGGCACCGGAAAGGAGAGGGGCGTGTCCATCAACCGGTTTAGAATGTTCATGGGCAAGTTTGATCTTTTCCAGAACAACGGGGTCTTCTCCTATAACTCCCGGGAAGTTCATCATCTCCCCCAGTGCTACCACATCATCCATCTGGAGGAGTTGATCTATCTCATCAGGTCCCAGTACTGCTCCTGATGTTTCAAAGGGTGTGGCAGGCACGCATGAGGGGGCAGTGAAGAAAAAATGGAGGGGAACTGTACTGGCATCCTTCATCATGTAGTTGATACCCGCAAGTCCCAGGACATTGGCAATTTCATGGGGATCCGCCACCACTGCGGTGGTTCCATGGGGTATCACTGCTTCGGCAAAACGGGAAGGAGTTAGCATGGAGCTTTCAATGTGGATGTGGGCATCGATAAACCCGGGAAGGATGTAGTTTTTAAAATCACCCTTAACTTCCTGGATACATTTAATTTTCCCGTCCTGGATTTCCACCTCTGCAGGGTAGATTTCTTCTGTGAAAAGGTTTAATAGGTTTCCTTTCAGCATGTACATCCCCTCATAGCCTAAAGTATCTATGGTGAACTTTAATTTTCTAGGATGAAATTAGTATCCCGAATAATAATATTTATTTTTCCAAATAAAGGAATAGGTAGTTGTATTTCTAATCCTCTTTATCAAAATGATTGATTTCATGATAAAGCATGGGTAAAAATGCTCCTACATCAGTAACAATACCCAGTACCTGTGCACTACCTCGATCACCAAGTTTAGTAACGGTTGCAGGGTTAATATCCACGCATATGCTCTTAACCTTGGATGGTAGGATGTTGCCAACTGCTATGGAATGGAGCATGGTGGCGATCATGATCACCATATCCACACCAGGAACGTACTTCCTCATCTCATCCTGGGCTTCAATTACATCAGTTATAACATCAGGGAGTGGTCCATCATCCCGTATGGAGCCAGCCAGTACGAAGGGAACATCGTTTTTGATACATTCATACATAACTCCCTTCTTAAGCACACCCTGCTCCACTGCATCCCGTATGGAGCCAGCCTGGTTGATCTGGTTGATGGCGTAGATGTGGTGGCGGTGTCCCCGTGCCACAGCTTCACCAGTCTTCACACACATACCCAGGGATGTTCCATACAGTGCACTTTCAATGTCATGGGTGGCCAGGGCGTTACCAGCAAAGATAACATCCACCAATCCTTCTTTGACCATCCGGGCCAGAACAGGACCGGAACCGGTGTGGATGATGGCTGGCCCACCAACCACTGCAATTTTGCCCCCACGACTTTTTACTTCCCGTACTTCCTGGGCAATGCTCTTTATGAGGGTTTGGAGTGGTTTTTCTGAGGATGCATCACTCCCCATGAACTCAAATACTCCCTTTTTACCCCTGGGACGTTGAGGAGCCATAACCTTAATTCCCTCACGACCCACCACCACCAGGTCACCCTTCTTTATCTGACCAATAGGTTTGATGATGGCCTTCTGATTTTGGGGATCAACCACAATCATACAATCCATTTCAATGTTTTCCACAAGTATCCACTCATTCTGGAAGCGGATAAAAGTGGGATGGTTGGTGGTGGAATAAAAATCAGCAGGTAGGGTTTTATCCTTGTTGGCTGCTTCCAAATTAACTTCCCTGATCTCCACTACCATGGCCCCAATTTCTGCCAGTTCATCTAAAATTTCACCCAGAAGAGATTCACTGTCTGCTGAAACTTTAATCCTGGCGATACTGGTATCCTTTTTACGTTTACCCACCTCAAATTCCAGTATCTGGAAGTCCCCTCCCATGTCCATAATTAGGTCCAGGGCCCTGGGAAGAGTAAGTGAATCAATAATATGTCCAGTAAGCTTGACTTCTCGGTTATACATAATAATCCTCCTATTTTCATCCAAGTTAAGGGATTTTTCATGATTTCCTAGTTTAATTTTTCATAATTTTTACTAGTGGATTATATCCCTGGAATACGTTTTGTGAGTGTATTCAATCTGATATAATTCTATCTGATATAATTCTAAACATTTTAGATTTGACGGGATATCTATAAATATTTATACAAATATTACTCAGAAAAGGCCCATTATCCTTAAAAAGAATTGAAAAGAATTAAATGATTTTAAAGAGATTCACTGCAGAAACAGGAAGTCCAAAATTGTTTTTGCGGCATTGATTGAGGTAATATCTCCAATGGAGTTTGATGAAACCTCAACCACATCCAATCCAACAACATCTTTCCCCTCAAGAGAAAAGATCAGTTTTTCCAGTTCCAATGGGCTCAGC
The DNA here is from genome assembly GCA_000309865.1 of Methanobacterium sp. Maddingley MBC34. Lineage (NCBI taxonomy): Archaea > Methanobacteriati > Methanobacteriota > Methanobacteria > Methanobacteriales > Methanobacteriaceae > Methanobacterium > Methanobacterium sp. Maddingley MBC34. The sequence goes on from AMGN01000004.1 coordinate 68,628, forward strand.
CCGCCGGGTGTGGGAGTACCAACACTGGGAGCATAAGATGGATCAAGCACATCCATATCCACAGTTACATAAACCGGACCCTCTATCTGGTGGATTATCTTTTCCATCCCCTGAATATCATCCTTTATCTCTGGATGAGTGTAATAATCAATTCCTTCATCCTGAGCAAATTGTGTTTCAGCTTTAGAAGTAGACCGGATTCCCATCTGAATTATATGTCCTGGTTTAAGATCATGTATCCGTCTCATAACAGTGGCGTGGGAATATTTTTCCCCCATATAATCATCCCGAAGGTCCATATGAGCATCAAAATGGAGAATAGTAACATCCTGCAGGGAATCTATAGTGTTATAAGCCTTTAAAACACCATAACTTATACTGTGTTCCCCTCCAATGGTTATGGGAATAATTCCCTCCTCTAAAAGGGAGGATATAACGGATTCTAAGTTTAAACAGGTTCTTTGAAAGTTTCCAGGAATAGATTCCAGATTTCCAATATCCTGGATGCGTGTATTCAGACTTTTATCCAAAAATAAGTTGTATTTTTCAAAATTGTAGGATGCCTCCCTTACAAAAAGAGGCCCGTATCTTGCCCCTGGTTGGTAGGTGGTGGTGCTATCAAAGGGCACACCTAAAATACCAAAGGCGGGTTTATATTCATTTAGATCGGAGTATTCACACTCCGTCTGGGAAAAAGCAAATTTAAGAGGATTTTCAGTGTATAAATGCATTTATCCAAATCCTCATTAAATTATTAAAATTAATCTTACCTCTCACGGAATTTATTTAATTCTCATGAGTTTCTTATTGCCCATGGCCACAATGTAGCCAACTTCTGCCCCTTCAATCAATTTATCACTCAGATCATCTGGTATTGGGACTTCGAAGGTTTCATAGGTTTCCAGGTCCATGAGCTGAATATCACTGCCCATTAAAGCCAGTACCTGGGCGGTTCGTTTATCTATTATAGGGACTTCTATCTTGGCATCCACAGGTTTTACCAGACCTCTTTTCTGGTTGTCGAAAACTCCCACAGCATCCACCCGAGCCTTTGCTGCTCCGTGCTTACCTGGGGATGAAGTCTGAATACTCACTACTTTAGATGCTTCACCATCTAATACCACATATTTACCTACTTTAAGCGTTTTAACTTCCACTACCTTAGTCATGCTATTTACCTCCGTATTATACGTATAAACTTCAGATCCGATGTGTGGGATCCATAAATTTTTAGAACCTAAGAACTAGAATCTATAATGATTAATATAACTCTGTACTAATAACTCTGATTGTGAGAGTATAAATACATTTATAGACACCTCTCTCTGATATAGAAATGCCTATATTTTTTTCCCTATTTAAATTTTTAAGTGAATTTCGAGTGATATGATGAAAGTTTCAATAACATCAGGAAGATCAGAAGGACCCACCAGGCTAAATGCCTTTGATAATGCCCTTTTAGATGCGGGTATTGGTGACGTGAACCTCATAACAGTATCCAGTATACTCCCTAAAGACACAGAGATAGTCAAACTCCCTCACATTACGGAGGGTAAAATGGTAAATTGTGTATTGGCCTGCGCACATTCGGACCAACCCGAAGATTTAATAACCGCTGCAGTGGCAGTGGCTACCTCTGATGATTTTGGATGTGTGGTGGAACACTCCGGGGTGAACCAGGACCCAGATTTGATCATAGAAGAAGCAGAAACCATGGTAAAATACATGATGCAGGTGAGGGGTCTCAACATCAGGGAAATCATCATAGCACATGAAAGCCATAAAGTAAAAGAAGAAGCAGTGGCACTGGCTGCTGTAGTATATCTTGAATGATTATGGTATGTCTTTAATGGCTGTAGTATGTCTTGAATGAATTTATAGACAGTTTAGATATAATAAAAATTATAAATACTTCAATAGTCATCAGGAATGAAAATTAGAATATCTACTTTAAAGTATTCTTTGAGTGTTTTATTATATTCAAAAGCCTCATTAAGGTTCGATAGGAGGGGTAATTATGAATGGAGAAGATCAAGAATTTTGGGGTGGAGTCTGCCATGAGTTAATTGAAGAATCTCAAAAGGCAATAACTCCTCTTATAGGATCCCAAAAAGGAGGGGAAATAGTTAAAATGGGGGCTGATGGAACTCCCACCACCTTCATTGATCTTGTGGCTGAAAACAAGGTTATGGAAGTTCTTAAAGGAGTTGGAAGACCCTTAACTCTTATAAGTGAAGAAATTGGTGAAGTTATGATTGGTGATGGTCCGTCTGAGGCCATACTGGTTGTGGACCCCCTTGATGGTACCAGCAACGCAGTGAAGAACATACCTGCCTATGGTATCTCTGTGGCAGTGGCACCCATTCCTCCCGGAAAAAAAGGCCCTCTAACTATCCCGGATATTCAGATGGGTGTGGTGAAAAACTACGCCACAGACGATGTTTACAGTGCAGTTAAGGGTAAAGGAGCTTTTATCAATGGGAATATTCTCACACCGTCCCTTAAACAGGATTTAGCCCATATATCTTTGGGAGCTTACGTTTACAGAATGGACATGGGAAAAATAGAGATTCTCTGTAAGAGTGTCAGGAGAATGAGAATCTTGGGGGCAGTGGCAATAGAACTCTCCTATGTTGCAGATGGAACCTACGATGCATTTGTTGATGTAAAAAATAATCTACGATTAGTGGATGTTGCCGCAGCCAAGCTTATCCTGGAAGAAAGTGGGGGGATAGTGACAGATTCCAACGGGGAATCCCTTAATGGGAGGTTAAATGTTCTGGAGAAAACTTCCATTATAGCTACTTGTAATGCAGTTATTCATGGGAAAATAATGGATATATTGGAGGGGATTTAATGATCATGGGATTGGTGGCTCGTAATGACGTAAAAGGCGCAGTGGAACTTGCTCAGGAAATTGCTGACTTTTTAACCGAAAAAAAGGTGGATATTGTCCTGGACACTCCCCTGGCCATGGAACTGGAGAAATATCAGGATAAACAATGTGAACTGAAGGACATGGATGTGGACATGGTGGTTGCTATTGGGGGAGATGGAACCATCCTCCGTACCCAGAGTTTAATCAGCCACAAAAAAATTCCTCTAATTGGAATTAACATGGGAACTGTTGGATTTTTAACCGAAATAGATCCTGAAAACGCTTTCACTGCCATTGAAGAAATTCTTGCCGGTAATTATTTTGTGGAAAAAAGAAACCAGCTTTTGGTATGGCACAATCATGAGTTATCCCCAGCCCTAAATGAAGTGGTGCTAATGACCCGCAAACCCGCCAAAATGCTTCACATCCAGATCAGTGTGGATGATGAGATAATGGAGGAACTACGTGCTGATGGGCTTATAATTGCCACACCCAGTGGCTCTACGGCCTATTCCATGTCTGCAGGTGGTCCCATTATTGATCCCCGGGTTGAAGCATTTGTAATAGTTCCCATATGCCCCTTTAAATTGGGGGCCAGACCAACTGTTGTATCCAATGGAAGCACCATAAAGGTTAAACTCCTTCGGGAAGGTAAAAAGGCCATTGCAGTTATTGATGGTCAGTTTGAGGAAGAGATCAACTACATGGATGAAATTATCTTCCGCAAATCAGATAACTGTGCATACTTTGTGCGCCTCACCAAAGATTTCTACCGGAAAGTACGTGAAAAGTTAACCCAGGGCGGAATCAATTAAATGAAAATTCTCATAGTGGACATGACCCATGGCGGAACCGTACTGGCCTCTGAATTTTCTAAAAGAACAGATTGTAATGTTTTTGCATGGGACATCTACCAAACGTTATCTGAGGAAGATATATCCCTACTGGAAGATCAGGGAATAGAACTGGTTGATGAATCCTTTTATGGGGATCATTTCAATGAAAATATCTCCCTAGATAGTGATAATTTGAATCTCTCCCTAGATAGTAACTTGAATCTCTCCCCAGAAAGTGATAACTTTAATATCTTCTTGGAAAATGATAACTCTAAATTACTGGTTGTAGCTCCTGTCCACTGTAATCTGCCCCACCCCCCCCATATGACCCACCACCATGCAGTGGGGTTTCTCTTAAAAGACCAGATAACTGTGCCGATAATTGAAATCACTGGGGTGAAGGGTAAAACCAGCACCGCAGCCATGCTTAAGGAAATATACCGCGATGAAAACCCGCTGATATTAAGTAGCCGGGGTGTTGAAGTTGTTAGTGATGGAGAAGAAATCACTCTCCAAAGGGACATCAGCATAACCCCTGCCAGTATTATAACTGCCTGGGAACTTGCACAGAAATTTTATAAAGATAAAAAATTCCATAAAGATAAATCTTATACAGATAAAATCCCCGGAGTAGGTATCTGCATATTTGAAAGTTCCCTGGGAGGAACCGGCCTGGCAGATGTAGGAGTTATCACCAATATCGCCGAGGACTATACCATAGCCAAGGGAAGCAGCAGTGCCAGTAAAGCCAAGCTTCAGATGTTTGAAAGCAAAGTAGTGGTCTGTGATAATGATTCTTACCAGGAAATTTATTCCCATCATACTTCCTTAGACTCTCATACTTCAGTAAATGTTCAGGCTTCAATAAACCAGAAACCGAATACATTCTCCATTGGTAATGGAAAAAATGATAACGTAAATGTTAAAGCGCAGAATATTAATTATGGGCTTCATAAGACAGTATTCCATGTGGAAGTAACAGATCTTAAAACAATAAATGGGAAGTCAATAAACACTTCCTTTGAAGTCTCCACTTTTGCCCCTGCCCAGCATCACCTTGAAAATACCCTTTCTGCAATAACTGCCGCTTTATCCATGGGAACGCCTACGGCTTCGGTGATTAAAGGTCTGGAAAACTTCATTGGACTGCCTGGCAGAACATCCCTGTGTAATAGGGGCGAAATGACTATTATTCAAGAGATCAATCCTGGAATTAACGTCACTGCTGTTAAAAAAGCAGTTGATATGATAAAAGGTTATGAAAAACCAGCCCTGATCCTAGGAGGAAGTTATGGTGTAACCTGTGAAGAGATTGATGAAAAATCGCTTTCAAACTTTTTAGCTGACATGAACGATGATGTGTTCCTGATATTAACCGGAGTTTTGGGTCGCAGTATATGGGAAAAGATGGGAAAAAGCCATAATTATCGTAATAACATAGAAGATGCACTTAATGAGGTAGATAAGGCTGGAGCGAAAAATATATTACTCGTATATCGTTCCAATTTTTCAGAATTAAGCAGGAGATAACACCAGAGGAGATAACTTTAAATCTTTCCATGATAAACAGAATAGATGATTAATTTCTAGTCATGACAACATTTATTAAAGATCATAGGAAATCAATCAACTAAGGATTTTTATACTAAGTCTGCTATCGTAGGCAGTATTCTTATTAAATGACAAACTTTTATGACTTAAATTCAGTAATTCGCCACACTCGGAGATGATGCATTGCAGGTAGGTACAAGAGGAAGCAGTCTGGCCATGGTTCAAACCAAAAATATAATCACCTCTTTATCAAAAATAACAGATGAGGAAATAAACATAACCGTAATAAAAACCACAGGGGATAAAATAAAAGACTCTCAACTTTATAATATGGATGTCAAGGGAATATTCACCAAGGAACTGGACAGGGCAGTCTTGGAAGAAGAAGTTGATTTTGCTGTGCACAGTTTAAAGGACCTTCCCAGTGAATTAAATGATGAACTGGAAATTGTTGCAGTCCCACCAAGGGAATCACCACATGATGTACTGGTATCACCCTACAAATGGGATGAACTCCCTGAAGGCGCAACACTAGGGACCAGCAGCCTCAGAAGAGAGGCATTCTGCAAGTACCATCAAAAAAATGTGGATATACAGCCCATCAGGGGTAACATTGACACCAGGATCAAAAAAGTTACCAGCGGAGAATATCAGGCTACTTTAATGGCAGAGGCAGGTCTCAGAAGATTAGGGCTCTCTGAACACATCCAGCAAAGATTTCCCTTAGATTACATAACTCCCGCAGCAGGCCAGGGAGCACTGGCAGTTGTTGCCAGGAATGACAGTAATAAAAAAGACATTTTAAAAGCTTTGAATCACAAAAATTCATATCAGGAAATCATGGCTGAAAAGAAAGTTTTGGAAGAACTTGGTGTGGGCTGTCAGTGGCCTCTGGGAGTTTGTGCCCGGGCACAGGGAGATGAAATTGAACTTCAGAGTATCCTACTTACTAGAGAGGGTGAACTAATCTCTAAACATAGTATGAGTGGTCCAATAAACCAGGCTGAAGATATCGGTCTTGAAATTGCCAGACGCATTGGGGAGGATTGCTAGTGAAGAAGTTAAACGTGGGAGTTGTTGGTGTAGGGGCCATGGGCCATAACCACGTAAGGGTATACACCCGATTAAAAAACGCCAACCTAATGGCAGTCTCTGATCTCATGAAAGGTACCCTGGCGGAAGTTTCTAAGAAATACAACACCGTGGGCTTTGTTGATTATGATAATGTACTTAAAATGCCGGAAATTGATGCAGTGAGTATATGTGTCCCCACCACTTATCACTACGAGGTGGTGATGAGTGCCATTGAACAGGGAAAACATGTGCTGGTGGAAAAACCCATTGCATTCACCCTGAAGGAAGCTAAGGACATGGTCAAAGCAGCCAGAAAACAGGGAGTGAAACTGGCTACAGGCCACGTGGAACGGTTCAACCCGGCAGTTCTAGAAGCTAAAAAGCTTTTAAGAGAAAAATTAATCGGGGAAGTGGTTTCAGTTTCAGCCAAACGGGTGGGTCCATTCCCTCCAAGGATAAAAGATGTGGGCGTGACTATAGACCTTGCCATCCACGAGGTGGATGTGATGGCTTACTTAATGGACAGTCCGGTTTCAAAGGTATATGCCCACGTGGGCAGTAGACTGGAAAAATGTGAATACGAGGATCATGCTGAGATCATGATGGAATTTTACAACAATGCCATTGGTATGTTAGAGGTGAACTGGCTAACACCTTATAAAAAACGACAGCTGGAAGTAACTGGTACTGATGGTATAATCTCACTGGATTACATTGACCAGACTGTGGAGATATTTGGTAAAAATGCCCGGAATGTTCGGGTACCACACCACGAACCCCTTATGGTGGAGTTGGAATCATTCTTAAATGCCATTATGCTGGATGAAAAACCAAAAATTACCGGGGAAGATGGGATACATGCCCTTAAAACAGTCTTAGCAGCAATGAAATCAGCCAAAGAGAAAGTTCCAGTTAAAATTGATATGGATTAATCCTATTCCATGTTGATTAATCCCTTTAGCTATTAATTAATCCCATTTATTGCACTGATTCAATTTCATAAGAATGGAGCTAAAACTGTAACAGATTAATTTGTCGGATAATTCAGGAGGGGTATAATGAACCAAAAACTCATTGAAAAGGCTCATGAACTTAGAAGTAGGGGTTTTACCACTGGGGAGATAGCTGACGAACTCAATGTTTCAAAAGACACTGCTCGATGGCTTATACTCCAGGGAACTGATAAAACTAAAGAACAAGCTCAGGAGAAAGCACCAGTTGATTTTGCCATTAATTGGAAAAGTTTGGGGGGTAGTTCTACTCGAATGTCATATGTTTCAGCAGCCATGGCAGACATGGCACTGCAGCACGGTGATGTGGAGGTTGTGGTGGGAATCACGGTGAGTGGAATACCATTTGCCACCATGATGGCCGAGTTTCTGGATGCAGATATGGCAGTGTTCCACCCCATTAAACACCGCAAGGAAGAGGATGCCCGTGGAGCTGTGAGCAGTAATTTCGCATCTGTTGAGGGAAAAAGAGTGATAATAGTGGATGATGTCATCACTAGTGGTGGAACAGTTGGAGAGGCAATAAAAGTCTTCCGAAGTCTTGGAGCAGAACCACTAGCAGCAGTGGTTTTAATCGACAAGAAAGGGCTCACCGAAGTGGAAAAAGTCCCTGTAGAATCACTTATAAGAGTTAGTAGACTGGGATAGTCATTTATACTCTTTTTTTTATTGATTTTTGAAAAATTATATAGTTTTAGCCCTTTATTTTAAATTCAAGCAAAATTTAAATTTAAGCAAAAAGAAGTAAAATTTCACTTATTTCTAAATAGGGATGCAAAAATTGCTATTAAACTTAATATTACTGAAATAATGAAGGTTATTTTAATACTGGTTAAGAGTTCTGGATAATTTTGTGGAGTAAATTGAACAGCCCCAATGTAAACTGCAAATATTATTAAAATCATTCCCATACCGAAAGTTTGGCCTAAAAGTCTCATTGTACTTACTGTTGCAGAAGCCACACCGTAATATTTCCTTTCCACTGATCCCATGATGGCATTCATGTTGGGAGCTGAAAATATTCCAATTCCAATCCCTATAATGGCTAAGCTTGATATTATAATGTATAAACTTGTTTCTTCGCTTATCAATGCCAATATTACCAGACCAATGGTGGTTATTGCCATTCCCAGTGAAGCTAATTTTCCAGGATCGAATTTATCAGAAAGTCTACCTGCAATTGGCGACATGATCACCATGAAAACTGTTTGAACTACCAGAACTAGTCCAGTTACTTTCGGATCAAATCCTTTTATATACTGTAAGTACAGGCTGAGTAGAAAACTCACTGCAAATGTACCCATGTAGATTATGAGCATGGCCAGATTAGAGAAGGCGAACCTTCTATTTTCAAAAAATAACCTTACCTCTAAAACTGGATTTTCAATCCTTAATTCCCATATAACGAAACTTACAAATCCTATAATGCCTAAAACAACCATTATAATTCCAAAAGTTCCGGTAACAGTGGAGAATCCTATTAAAATTAGTGCAAGCATGAGAATATATAGTAAGGTTCCCCAGTAGTCCAGTTTTTCACCTTCACATCCGGCCCATTCTCCTTTCATTTTCCAGAATATGAGTGCAATTACCAGTAAACACAAAGGCACAATTAAATAAAAAATACTTCTCCAGCCCAAATACTCAGTTAAAAACCCTCCTAATGCTGGGCCCATGACCAGCCCTATATAACCGGCAGTGATATTTATTCCTATTGCTTTACCTCTTTCTTTAGGGGGAAATACTGATGATATAATGGCCAGCGCTGTTACGAATATCATTGCACTGGCAATACCCTGGATAGCCCTGCTTAGAATAAGTATTTCGGCTGAAGGAGATATGGCTGCCAGAAAAGAAGCAATTGTTAAAATTACAATACCATAAGTAAAAATCTTTTTCATTCCATAAATATCGGCAATTTTACCGAAAGGCACTGCAAACATGGCAGATGTTAGAATGTAGGCGGTTGAAATCCAGCTTAAAAGAATGGCATTAACTGCTAAATCGTTTGCAATTGTAGGGAGTGCAATAATTAATGAAGTCCCCATAAATGGAGTTAAAAATGTAGCCAAAGTAGCAATGAGTAAAATTGCGGTTTTATTTACTTTTCTATCTTTAAAAGAAAATTGTGGTTCCATTTTCTTCTCCTTAACCCATCATTCTATTTGCATTTCCCCTTTTAAAATAAAATTGAAGAATCATATAAATATAATGTAACTTTAATGGGTGAATAGGAGTACAAAGTATGATGTTTGATGAGAATATGCTGTCAGCGTTAAAAAAATTAGGCTTGACATATTATGGTGCAAAAAGTTACATAGTTATAACAATTTTTGGTCCAATTGACGCCACGAAGATTGCAGAAGAAGCAAATATACAAAGGACAAAAATTTATGATGTGTTAAATAAGCTAGAAAAAGATGGATGGATAAATGTGGATCGTGGAAGGCCCATGCTATTCACTGCGCGAGATCCAAGAGGCATAATTGATAAATGCAGATCAGATCTTTTCACTGAAATTGATTCCCTATCAAGTGAACTATCCATGATGTATGATCAGCAGATTAAAAAGGAAATGCCTAATGTATGGCTGATTCATGGTAAGGAAAATATTACTGCAAAATCATTGGATATGGTGTCAAAAGCCAAGAAAAGTGTAATGATGGTGGGTGATTTATACTTTCCCGAAGAAGTTGAATCTCTAAACTCTATCATATTAAAGGCCAAAAAAAATCGTATTAGCTTTCGAATTATATCTGGAGATATCATAAAGACCAGTGAAGGTGAGATTAACCTTGTCAAATCATTAGCTGATGTTCACCCCGAAATGATAATTTCAGGAAAACCACCCATAAAATATGTAATAGTTGACGAAAAAGAATTATTAATGATGTTCCCGAAGATAACTGAAGATATTCTAGATCTCGACAAAGTAGTTGCTTTGTGGATTCCCAGCCCCGCAGTAGCATCTTCAATGAGTGATATGTTCAATATGAGGTGGAATGAATATATAAAAATGCAAATAAAAACAGCATAACCACTAAAAAAGAGTATGGTATTCTTTTTATTCACACTTTTTAAAATTAGGACTTAAAAAATAAAAAAATTCTTTCTTATATAAAAGAATCAATACCTCATACGTGGTACCTTAAAATAGCCCCAATACCTCCAAAGGCACGGAAAAGTTGCATTCCTTCTTCAGTTTCAGTGGATATAATCTCAACTTCTGAACCAACTTCTTCAGCCAGGGCAACAAAGTCACCAATAACATCCTGGGAAGAAGAAACTTTCATGGTTTCTCCACAGTTACCACAGACCGTATCCTCAGCCTCAGCACCATCTTTAATGGTTTTCATTTCTTCAGCTCCGCAGGAGGAGCATTGATATGTATATCTTTTGGATTTGATGTCTTCTGAGAGTAATAAAACTTCTACTGCACCGTTTATCAGGTTTTGTCTGACTTCTGCTTCACCATAGGATGCCAGACCATTTTCATCCACCAGTTCCGTTAGGAAACGTTGAACCAGTTTCTTCTCACGCATGATGTCTATTTCGGTGAGGACATCCATGGATTTGTCTATCACTTCCCTGATACCAAACTCACCCGTGTAAGATGTGTCCACGGTGGTGATGATTTTTTGTTTGATTTCATGGTGCAAATAATCCCCGTTAACAAAATCCTCTTTAGTATGGCCTGGACCTCCAATAATAACTCCTTTAAGGCCTTCAAGATCTAAAAATGCATCGTTCATATGCTCTCCAATCCGTTTAAGGAATTCGTGAGCTGCCAATTCAATCAATCGATCGAAACGCCTCTGGGACTGACCACCAGCTTTATGCTTTCCAGGAACACCACTGGTGAGGTTTTTGACGATATCTATCCTTTTACCTTTCATTATGGCTATGGTGGCTTCCTTTCGGTCAATAACTGCCAATCCATAGATTTCCTTATCTTCCAGGATTTCCTGCAAGGGTTCCAAGAAGAACTGTGAGTCACAGTGATAAGTGTAGGTCTGAACAGGCTCTGGGGGTTCGAAAACATAGGTCTCCATCTTTTCTGTTCCAGGACCACCCTTGGGTATCATACCCACAAAGAGCACCAGGCCCCTCTCAGGCGGTTTTGGGAAAAGCCGCATACGTTGCATTATGACTTCAATGGCTGATTGAACATTCTTTTTAGTCTGTTTACTCTTGATGTTAGCACTCTGACTGAGTTCTTCTCGCATGTGCTTTACCACATCGCTGATCTGCTTATTGGGAGGTATATAAACAGACACCAACTCGGTACCTCTCCCTTTTTTGTCAGAGAGTTCCTTCAGGGTGCGCTTAACCTCATAAAGTTCGGTTGATGATGGTTCTGACATTCAATATCGCTCCTAAACTGATAAGATTCATAATAAGTACATTATTTTTTATGGATTCCCTGGAAAATAATTATCCGGTCACCCTACTACTAATTACTGTTATTCATTCTACAAATTTTCCTACTGTAATCCTCTTGTAAAATATTAGAAATTATTCTAATTAGATATTCTATCTAAACTTTATATTATATGTAGACTTACATTTAATTTGGTGATGAGATGCGTGTAGTGATCACAGTAGGTGGATCCATAATAATCAGGAACCACGATTATAAAAAATTTCAGGATTATGCAAAGGTATTGAAGAGTATGGCAGCAGAACACCAGATCATGGTGGTGGTAGGTGGTGGAAAGACTGCCAGGGATTACATTGGAATAGCCAGGGATCTGGGGGCATCGGAAGCCCTCTGTGATGATATAGGAATTGAAGTCACCCGACTCAACGCAAGACTACTTATAACAGCCCTGGGAAACGATGCTTATCCACGGGTACCACACAACTTTGCTGAGGCACTTGAATTTTCCACCACGGGTAAGATCGTGGTTATGGGAGGTACTGAACCCGCACACAGCACTGATGCCGTGGGCAGTATCCTGGCAGAATTTGTTGGGGCGGATTTACTCTTAAACGCCACTTCTGTTGATGGTTTATATGATAAAGATCCCAACAAGTACCCCGATGCAAAAATGTTCCCAGAGATCACCCCCAAGGAGATGATGGGCATGCTCGCTGATAAGGAAATGAAAGCCGGTACCTATGAATTCCTGGATAAAACCGCCATACAGATCATAGCTCGTTCCAGGATAAAAACCGTCATTTTCAACGGAGAAAATCCTGAAAACTTAAAAAAAGCATTGAATGATAACATAGGCACTTTAATTAAACCAGATGCATAATAAATCCACTCCTCAGCAAGTAATACTTGGAATGGCATATAAAACCACTTAAATCTAATTAAAACACTCTTAATTAAATCATATTAGAAATATACACATATAATTTAATTAAATTTAAAAAAACTAAAAATAATTTAAATAAATATTCAAAGAGGTAATATTCATGATTGAACAACACAAGCACTGTCCTGTTTGCGGGACACCCATGCCCATGAGTGAAAGGTTTTGCTCACCCAACTGTGAGCAGATAGCCCTGGCCAACCAGAAAAAAGTCCAAAAAACCAAGAGAATGCTTTACATTTTATTTGCTTTATTCATACTGGTCTGGTTGGTTTTCATGTTAAGGGGTCAGATAGGATTTTAAAAGATTTTTGAAAGTTAATTTTTTAAAATCAATAATGTTTTTAAAAATATTTCAGGTCCGAAAAACTGTTTATTGCATGAATTTCGGGCATGAAATATTATATTAATAAACCTCTTCTTTTTATACTACGGATCAAGTATTATGGTTTATTTTTTAAATTTGTGGGATTTTTGGATAATTTATTCTTTGATATTTAATATTCCGTATATTAAGAGCCCAACTCCTGTTAAGAATCCTAAAATATCAGGGTTCACGTTGTAGAATCCAACGATAAGGAATAGGAATCCAAATAACAGTCCGAATATTCCAGCATAAACTTTGTAAGTTTTCCGTTCACCAACAAGCAGGGCAATAATTCCTGTAATCAGCAACAGGGCTCCTGTAATTATATAAGCCCAAAGACCGAGGTTTATTATCCAGGAGGTGTTGAACAGGAAGGTTATGCCCATAACTACTCCCACTATTCCCACCAAAAAAGGGAATAACCATAGATCATTGGATGTTCTTTCACCGAAGCCTAAAAGGGTTAACCAAATACCCATTCCCAATATTAAAAGTCCAGATATGAGACCAAGAGTGGCAAGTCCCACTACTGGTGCAGTTATCATTATAACTGCCACTATTATTGCAATAATTCCAACTATCGTGTTTTTCATTTAAAAAACCTCATTGATTTATTTGCAATTATTTAACCTTATTTTAAGATATTTATTTGAATTAACTATTTATTTGAATTAAACAATTAATTGCAGTTTTTTAATTTCTAAGGGGTAAATAAGTTTCAGTATTAATTTTTATCCTTTGATTATAATAAATTTAATGGTAATCAGATCAGGATTTATGGGAACTAAAACTACCAGTTTATAACTTAAATCAACAAATTATAACTTAAGTCAAATAATAAAATGCGAATGTAATTACTATAAAAAGATAGTACCATTAAAGAAGATATAAACTTTAGTAAGGAGGTCAACCAATGCTTGTTTTAACCACTCCAACCATCGAGGGGAAAAAAATCAATGAATATTATGGTTTAGTCACTGGTGAGTCCCTTTTAGGAGCAAATGTTTACAAAGATATGTTTTCAGGTGTGCGGGATGTAGTGGGAGGCAGAACATCTGCCTATGAAGAAGAACTGAAAAAAGCCAGAGAAGTTGCTTTAAAAAGTATGAAGGAAAAAGCTACAGATAAAGGGGCTAATGCAGTTATTGGCACACGTCTGGCCTATCACAACCTGGGAGGAACCATGGGGAATACCATTATGGTCACTGTTTTTGGAACTGCGGTTTCCTATCAGGAGTAAAATTTCTAGGAGTAAAAAATTAAATCATATTTCAATTTATTCATATTTCACATCCATTAGTCTTTAGCTGTTAATTGGGAAGGGATAAGATTGTTAACATCGGTTGTGAATTTTTTAAAAGAAAAACGATGGGCGTTTGCTGCTATACTCATAGGAACCGGTACTGGCTTTTTGTCAGCGGTAATCTGTGTTATGGGGAATTTAGTAATTTTTGGGTTTAACATAATGTTCATTGTATCTCCACTAATAGCTGGTTTTGTGGAAACATACCTTGCCCGACGTCTGTACGGTAAAAGTACAGGAGCAATCAGCGCACTTTTAATATTCATAATTATAAATGCCTATGCATGGATTTTCCCTCAAGACCCAATTGTGCTCAATTTTTTCACATTAGGGGGTTTGGCCCTGATGGTACAGGCAGCATTTCCCATACTCATCAATTACATACTCTTCGTTGTATTTCTGGGAGTTTTAACTTATGCCATTGGATATCTGGGAAATTTACTATCTAAGGTTATGAATAAGGTCCGCAGAAAACCTTCTGAAGGTGAAATGAAGGGGGAAAACCTTAAAGACAAAGATTCCTTAAAAGCTCCACAGTTAAGCTTTATGGATGATCTGGATGTTCCTATTGTATCTATACCGCACATGGAGGGTGGTAAGATTATCAAACACATTGGTATTGTAACTGGAGATGCAATGGTAAAGGAAAGTTCGGAAGGTATTTCCAAGTTGTCTAAAAAAGCCCAATTAGAGGATATGAATTTGGATGAGGCTAGAGAGGTAGCTATCGTCAGAATGTTGGACGATGCCAATAAAATGGGTGCCAATACGGTGATTGAAGTTTTGATTGATTACAATTCAATTGGAGGATTAAAGGGAAGTGCAACTATAGTTACAGCTACAGGAACTGCAGTTGTGTATGAATAAGACAAAAAAATCGTATTTTTTTAATTTTATTTTACCTTAATTTTAGTATCATTATTTATGTACCTTAATATCTATGATTGGATGTAAATTTATCCACAGTATGTTTTTACAGAAACTTTGGTTAAGCTACATGCATAGCTTACAAAACATTTCACCACTCTTTTCATTTTAGGTTACATATTTATTTAATAAGCTCCATTAAACTAGGGGATGTGGTTAACTCGCATTGAATTATCAACTGATTCTATCTGGAAATGAAGGGCAATTTATCTTTTGTAATTCATATTCTGCCCATTTATCTGTGATGTTAAATTAATTTGTGGGGGCTTGTTTTGGTTTGTTTTTTATTCAGCAGTATCAGTGCTAACTTCTTGGGGCTTAAATATCTCGAAGACTCCGCTGATTATTAGCCAGATACCAATTAACAGTGCTAAATAGAAGGGATCCCAAGCATACAATCCTAAAATCAAGTATATAATACCTATCAGAATTCCTAAAACACCTACTCCTTTAGCAGATCCTCCTTCTCCGGTAAATAGTGTAATCACACCTGATATGAACAGGAAGAACCCAGCTAAATATAGTATAAAACTAGCTAAGAAACTCAATGCGAGTATATTTCCTACCAACCCTATTCCTGCTATGATCGCAATAATTCCCAGGATTAAATAGGCAATACTAACTCCTTTACTGCTTTCCCAGACTGAAAATGCCTGAACCAGGAACCAAATACCCAAAATGAGCACTCCCATTCCTGCCAGAACACTGAATGTGAAAACACTTATCAATGGAAACGCAATGACCATTAAACCTAATATTATTGCCAAAATTCCTAACAATACATTTTTACCTGCAGCCATATTTATCAACCTCCTAAAGGTTCCAAACAAGCCCCATACAATTCCATCTTCTATAACTAATGTTATAAGTTTTTTTTCCTGGAATAGTTCGTAAGATTAGATATAATCATCATTAATGGGCTCTACAAATGTAAACTTTAAATCTTAAACAAAACATAGTAATTATTAATCATTCCCTAGCTGGAATATTATAAAAATTTTAGGCAATGGGGATTTTATACAGTATTTGGGAGGTTGTACCATGAATGAAGGAAAAAACACATTAATCGGTATTTTAGCCATAATTCTGGGTCTTATAGTTATTATTTTCCCACTGGTCAGTGTACTCACTTTCAGTGTTTTGATGGGCCTTGGAATAATCTTTTTAGGGATCTGGTTTTTCTCGCAGAGTTTCCATGTTTGGGAGAAGAACCTTGCAGCAGGCATAGCTGATCTTTTGCTGGGAATTATTGCAGTTCTATTTGGGATTGTATTTCTGGGAGATGTACGTGCCTTTGAATTCTTAACCTTTTTAGCACTTTACATTGTAGGGCTTTTCCTTATAATCGCTGGGCTTATGGCATTGTTTTCAGGAAAAGATCTAAAAGCAAGAGGAATAGGGATTCTGGGAATAATATTCGGTATTTTATACTTTATACTGGGTATGTATGTTGCTAATCCTCTTTTCCTGGCAATAATTATAGGGGCGTTCTTAATATTAGCGGGAATAATGGAGATTTTCATCAAACCCCCAGAAGAAGCGAAACCATCAAAAAAGTAATGTATGGAATAAATGCATAAATTTAAAAAACCCATTTTTTTTAAATTCAATTTATTATTTTATTCATTTTTTTCAAAAACCATGAGATTATCCAGGGAAATGAAAATTTTAGGGATTTAATTGGTTTTTTTGGAGGAATATATTTGGGGTATAAATAAATATTAATAATAACAATATTTTTATACTTTTAAGGATAAATTATTCCTGCTTAAATATTGATTTATCTAAAAATAAATGGAGGGGTTTGATGAAAAACGCCGTATTAGGTATTTTGGCAATAATTCTTGGTTTAATAGTTTTAGCGTTCCCACTGGCAGGTCTTGTGGCTGCAAGTGTGCTAACCGGATTTGTAGTATTGATGATCGCAATCTGGCTTCTAATTGTTGGTGGATCTCAGATGGAGGTCAGTAAATCTGCGGGAATTATGAATGTGATCCTGGGTATAATCGTCCTTATAGTGGGAATCGGTCTGATTTTCAACCCGGCAATATTTGCATTCTTAGCAGGTTTCTTATTGTACCTTGCAGGTATATTCCTGATAATAGCTGGAATTATAGCATTAGTATCCCGTAATGACTTTAAAAACGCTACATGGGCGGGTATCCTTGGAATAATACTGGGTATACTGTACATCATTCTGGGAACATTCGCATTTGACCCAATTTATTTAGGTGTTTTAATTGGAGTCTGGCTGATAATAAATGGTATATTTGCTCTACTGGAATAAGATAACCATAAGAAAAAGCTAAAACCATTAAAAAGAATAGGTAAACAACTTTTGGAAATATTTTAAATATTTCCTTTTATTATTATTTATTTTATTATTTTTTTTCAATCTTCTTTGTTTATTTTATTCAGCAATTCTTTAATTTGATTCATTTCTGATTTAATGTCATTTAAATCATTTTTGATTCCTTTAACATTTTCTTCTTTCACCATTTTTGATTCTAGATCCTGCACTCGTTTATCAAGTTTTTTGGCATAATTAACACTCGTTTTCGCGAGTTTTTCACGGTCTTCGCGCAGTTTATCCATTAAAGATGAAGTGGTGGCTGCTGTTAACAGGCTGGAAATACCTATGGCACTAACCATGGCAATCACTCCTATTAAACGTCCCCACTGGGTAATGGGAACCACATCTCCGTAGCCAACAGTGGTTATGGTCTGAATAACGTACCATAATGAGTCTTCATATGTAGTAACTTCAGGGTTAACCCCACTTTCAAGTAAAAAAAACCCTACTGAACAGACTAAAAGCACAACCACAAAGAATGCAAAACCATAAACCAGTTTACTTTTTGCAACGAATTTATCTACTGCTCTACCTACCTGACGGGCGGCCATTATTAGTGTAAGTACTTTAACCAATGCTAATATTTTAATAATGATTGAAGATTCATTAATCCCTAGAAGAACAATTCCTATGAAGTAGATAGGCACAATCGCTATAATACCGTTCCAGTTCCTTTTTAAATACCCTGTTTTTGACTTAGTCCTTCGTTGCTGGATCCAGTATCCTAATAAAAGTAAAGCGCTGGTTACTAAATCAAAATAAGCAATATTCAGGTATGAACTTCCCCTGAGGGGTAGAAATACGCTGGTGAAAAGAAGAAAACTGTCCAGGAATATGAAGATCAGGAAAATAATTTCCATGACCAGTTCCAGCTTATAACTCAGCTTACTATTCATGATTTCACTTGATAATTACCATCAAATATTTTTTTCTATTATCTATTTTGACAATATTTGATTAATTGATGCGGAATATAACCGAGGAGATCATATGGGCAAAAATCAGTTCATGTTTCTGATCAAGCCTTTAAAAATCAATACAATATTTCTATTTAAGTCATGTCACGGTATCTTTTCAGTGATCCGGTTTGGTGACCCAGTTCCACTCCTTCCTGCATGAATTTAACATCATTGCTGATCCAGTCCAGGTAACTTTCCAGGGTAGATATTTCAGCAACATCGGAACCAAGATAAATTGTATCAATATTCGCCCGGGGAAGCACCACATTTTTATCCACAGACAGAGCCAACTCATTCAGAGCATCAATCAACTGTTCTTTAAAACGAGAAACGTCGGGTAAAGGTCCCTCTGATTCAATTAAAGTGGCTAAGGCAGAAATATCAGCTGCTAATTTTCGATTGGCTGCACCAAGTTCCTTATACAATGACACATCATCCCCTATGTCATTAAAAGTATCATCTACCTTTTTAATAGCGGATTCAAGGTTTTTTTCTTCCAACATATATTTCCTGAAATGTGCGACTGCATTTTCATGGTTGTAATCCCTCTCTTCATCGGGAATAACTGCTTTTGCATATTCTCGGTTGGCATGGATTATCTGAGCAATCTGCCCGGGAAGATCTACAGTCATACGGCTGGGCAGAATAAGGTAAGCACAGATGAATGCTATAATGGCACCAATGGATATGTCGATTATACGGGCAATTGCATTTTCCCATACTGGGCCAGTGGGCCATATCAAAACCACGAAGATGGAAAGGAACATAACTGAAAGCCCCATATAACTGGGATAAAATGCTCTGAATAAGAAAAGCATCAGGAAACCTAACCAGACCAGTGCATAATGAGGGAAGAGGAATCCTAAAATTATGGCCAGAATTATAGCCACAACGTTAAATGAAACCCTTAAAATGATGTTATTTAGGGTGCTGGTAACATCCGGTTTGATTATGATTAAAATACCCATGGTAACCCAGAGTGCGTCACGTCCATGTGTTAAATACACCACCAAAAGTCCAAGAGTAAGGGCCAGGGAGAACCTCAGTGCGTGACGTATGTACATATTCTTTAAATTAAAATTAGCTTTTAAAACATCTTTAAGAGAGCTTCGGGGGGATAATATTTTTAATTTTCCAGTGGAAGGATACTTCCCCACCAGGAGATCATTGGCCCTTTGAAGTAGAGCTTTGATATTTTTGGATGCATCAACCAGGGTTTTGGTGTTTGGATCTGTGGAATTACAAGATTTTTCCATATTTTTAATCCCCTGATCTACGGATTCTAACCCCACCGGGTTGGGGGCAGTGGTAATGTTTTTTGCAATCTGTAAACTGCTTTCATCGGCAGTATTAATGAAACTGTGGAATAATTCATGTGATTCACCGGATAAACGGGATAAAATCAGCTTACTGTAACC
This sequence comes from Methanobacterium sp. Maddingley MBC34, assembly GCA_000309865.1. Lineage (NCBI taxonomy): Archaea > Methanobacteriati > Methanobacteriota > Methanobacteria > Methanobacteriales > Methanobacteriaceae > Methanobacterium > Methanobacterium sp. Maddingley MBC34. Next base: position 88,625 of record AMGN01000004.1, read on the forward strand.
TCTAAAACCTGTGAGATAATTTCCAATTCGGAAAAGTTCATAATCCCTTGTATCCAGGGGAATTCCCGATAATGTTTCTCGAACTGATAACACACGCTCAAGGGATGTTTCAGGGACGAAAGGAGAAGCAACCCTATTTAAAATGTCCTTCTTTCTCCCCCAAATTTTGGGTATGAAAAGAATGGATGCAACCAGATAGGCTAGAATTATGTAAAGTCCCCAGTCAAGTGTGGAAGCATCCCGGTTAACCAGAGCCACAGACAGAAAATAACCACAGAATATTATAAAACCAAAAAGACCAACACTTTCACTGAAAATATACATTGAAAGGCTTAAAAAAGCCCAGATAACTGTAAAACATAAGAATACTGGCAAACTCGAAAGGGCCAGAGAAGAACTAATGAAAGCTAAAAAAGTCATTATAAACCCAACTAATGCCATGGGAATGATCTTATGTAGGGGTAGGGGCAGGTCTATGATTATGGTGGCTATCAGGGTGATAAACATGACTGCTTTTATTCCCTCATCAAAACCCAAAAATTTAGCTATTAATGCAGCTAAAATCATTAAAATTATGGATTTAGCTGCTTGACTCCACATAGGTTTACCAGTGGGCTTGGATAATATTTTTAACCTTCCTGTAAAACCCTTCTTTTCCATATGATAATACCTGCTTTTAGTTAAGCTAATTTTAAACTAAGGGGCTAACGTCTAGCTATTAGTCTATTTTCTAGTTCAAAGAATTTATCATCAAATCATAATCATTCTAAATTTTCTTTATAATAATCTTAAATTGATTTTTATCATAATCATTATTAAAACATATGTCCATCACATCACAACTATTACCGTGGTACTAGTGGAATGAATTCATATAACTGTAACGTTCCGGTTGTTACACAAGGGGTTTGGTTATTTAAAACTAAAAATAGAAAGAGTTTACATGGCAATTAGACCTCACTAAAAATAAGGATACATATTTAATAATTTCAATCTATCCATAATGTCACTCTTAATTAAGATTCCAATCAAGATTATAATTTATTAATTGATTGTTGATTTAGCCCTGCAAACGTTTTTAAGGTGTTACAAATCATTTAAAAAATTTTATAAAGGTATATCATCATAAAATTCAATTGTAGGAATTTATAATCTTTGATTTATAATCTTTTTATACTCCAGAATATATTAAAACAGAAAGATGGGATAGATGATAGGAATCGGCTAAAAATGAAAGAAAAAGATCCGAGTGCCATGAAATATAGGCAGAAGTTGCAGAGGGGAATGACGTACTGGCGGCATAAAATCGGAAACCCGGAATTCAATCATGAAAACTTCCAGATAGAATATGTGGAAGTCATAATACCCGGACTTGATCCTGCTTTTCATAATTATCGCCTTTTAAATCTATCAGATATACATCTGGGGCAGTGGATCACACCAGAACACCTTGAAGGTGTGATAAAAATGGCAAATAAAGAAAAACCAGATTCTGTAACCATAACTGGTGATTTTGTTTCATACATTCTGGATGATATAGCGGAAGACCTTGAAAACTCTTTAAAAAAGTTAAAACCTAAAGAATACTCATTTGCAGTTTTGGGTAATCATGATCACTGGCTGAGTGCTGAAAGGATACGAGAAATATTGCATCGGTGTAATATAATTGATGTCAGTAATGATCTCCACACTATCTATCATGAAGAAGCTCCTCTGCACATAGCTGGAGTGGATAGTGTGATGTTGGGAAAACAACGCCTTGACCTGGTGATGAAAAAACTCCCAGAAGAGGGACCAGCCATACTCCTGGCTCATGAACCTGATTTTGCAGACATAAGCTCCACCACGGGACGTTTCAGCCTGCAAATATCTGGCCATTCCCATGGGGGACAATTCTTAATACCGGGGCTGGGGACGTTCATCCGAGGCCCTCATTTCCTGAAATACCCTGCTGGTAAATATATGGTGGGAGATATGGTTCAGTACACTAGCCGGGGTCTGGGGACCAATGTATTTTGGTTGAGGATCAACTGCGCCCCTGAAATCACAGTATTTACGTTGAAATGTCCAGAAGAGGTATTGTAATTAGAAACTACTCCAGTGAAATCTGGTGGGATGGGAATAAATTTGAAAAGTGGGATGAAAATAGATTGGATTGAAAAATTGTGATGGAAACTAGATTTGAAAAACTTTATTTAGAAAAGTTAAGTTATATCTTAAGGATTAACTGGGGAAACGTCCATATGGAGGATAATCCAGATGGAAGATAAAGATAAACACTCATTAGATTGGAATGATCGGATTAAGGACCGTTCACGGTTCTACTGGTTAGGTAGGACTCTGGTTATGTGGTTCGGTGGATTTCTAGGATTTTTAGTTATTGATTCGTTATCGTTAGGATTGCATTTTGATGATTTTTTCACGGCATTTATTGCTGCAGGGTTAGTGGGAATTCTAAATGCCATGTTCTGGCCAATATTAACCCGAATATTATTACCCTTTATGGTATTCACAGTAGGAGTAGGTTCATTATTATTAAATGCATTTTTACTATGGTTGGCCAGTGATTTAATGGCGGGATTCACCATTGGAGGGCCAGCTTTAATACTGACGCCTATTGCAATGGCAGCAATGACCGCAGTCTTAGCAGCGATTTTAACCATTGATGATGATGCCACTTATTACCGGAATGTTATCCGGAAGATTAAAAAGGGAAAAATCAAATTCAATGAAAAACCAGGAGTTATATTCCTGGAGATAGATGGTCTTGCTTTCCCTATTTTAAATGAAGCTATTGAAAAGGGGAATATGCCTACTCTTAAAAAATGGTTAGAGAATAATTCTCATAGGGTGGTGCCCTGGGAAACTGATTTGTCAAGTCAAACCGGAGCCAGCCAGGCAGGAATCCTCCATGGGAATAACCATAATATTCCCGCCTTCAGGTGGGTGGAGAAAGATAAAAACAACAAGATCATGGTTTCAACGGGGTTATCTGATGCTCCGATTATTGAAAAAAGAATCTCTGATGGAAACGGGCTTTTAGCCTGCCACGGTGCCAGCAGAACTAACCTGTTCTCTGGAGATGCTACTGATGTTATTTTCACTTACAGTCAGCTTAAGAATCTGGGAAGATTCTATAGTCGGGCATGGTATTATGTTTATTCTTATCCCTCTAATTTCGCCCGTATTGTAGCATTGTTTTTATGGGATGTTTTACTGGACTTTGCATCACAACTGGTCCACCGGATAAAAAATGTAAAACCACGTATAAGACGGGGTTTTATTTATCCATTTGTAAGAGCCGGGGCCAATGTATTCTTACGTGAGGTGACCACAGCTGTGGTTATTGGGGACATGCTGGAGGGTAAAGTTGATGTTGCCTATGTAACTTACCTGGGATATGATGAAATAGCTCATCACTCTGGAACCCGGGATTGGGATGCATTTTACGCTCTTAAAAAACTGGATATGCAGTTTCATCGTTTGGATAATGCCAAAAAGTACGCACCACGCCCATATCAACTGGTGGTTCAATCGGATCACGGTCAAACCAATGGGGCCACTTTCCTGCAAAGATATGGTCAGAGTCTGGAAGATCTGGTCCGGGAATTAATGCCTCCAGAAACCCTGATCTACAGTGAACTTTCATCCAACGAAGACCACTTTGGCCAGGCTATTCAGAGTCCCTTAGAAGATAGTAAAATATATATAAAGGATCGAAGCGACCATGTAGTGGATGAAAGTAGATATTTATTTGACACAGCAGTAAAAAAGGTAGATGAAGCTCCAGTGATTAAAGGAAAGGTTTTAGATTACCTGCAACGTCACGAAATTGGGGAAATGCCCCCTAAAAAGATATCTTCCTCAAATGCTCAGGTTATTGTACTGGCATCAGGAAATTTGGGACTAATTTACTTAACCGAACATGTTGAAAGGTTAACCTTTGAACAGATAAAAGTCATGTACCCTGATTTAATTCCGGGCTTGGTTCAACACGAGGGGGTAGGATTCGTAATGGTTAATTCAAAGGAACAAGGGCCGATGGCAGTTGGAAAAGAAGGGATCCATTACCTTGAAGATGGAACCATTGAAGGGGAAGACCCCTTAATCCCTTTTGGACCCAGAGCCTGCAAACATCTCCTGCGCACTAATGGTTTTAAATATGTTCCGGATATTCTGGTAAATAGTTTTTATGACCCTGAAACTAATGAAGTAGCAGCTTTTGAGGAACTGGTGGGTAGTCATGGTGGGTTGGGAGGTGAACAAACTCAACCTTTCGTTATCCACCCTTCTCAGTGGAATATGGGCTCTGAAGAGATAGTGGGGGCAGAAAATTTATACAATGCACTTAAAAAACAGTTAGATAAGTTTAATATTAATGGGAGATGATTTTTGATCAATTAATGTTAATTAGGTATTTTGATATTCATTTGAAAACAAAATGATTTATTGTTCAAATTTTAAATTCTTTAGATTTAGAGATGAAAATATGAGTCATAAGAACGGTAAAAACCGGAAAGATATAAAAGCAGGATCGGAAGTTTATATTGTACTTAAAAAGGATCAACGCAGTGGAAAAAGAACTAAAGGGATTGTTAAGGATTTATTAACACGTTCTTCTTCCCATCCTCATGGAATCAAGGTTAGACTTGAAGACGGGAGAATTGGAAGGGTTCAAGAAATAATTAAGTAATAAAATTAATTAGAATAAACTAATTAAATAATGTATGTTAATAAGAATAAAACTAATAACGATAATTAAAATTAAGATAGAATTAATAAATGATCAATAAGAATAATTTAAAAAGGTATTGATAAGTAGGAATTTATTCCTCTTGTTTAACAGGGATTTTCCAGAGGTAACCTACTTTTTTACCGCTTACTTGTTTGTTTTTACCTTTCTTTTTGGTTAACTGGGCTTCACTACCTTCCCATGATTCAAGGTTTTCATCAAGGTATTTGGCTATTTCTTCACTGTATTTTTTGGTTCCAATGGTGTAAGTATCGCTTTTGTTACGGATGTAGCTAATTCCGTCACCTTTTTCTTCCATTACCTTGGATATTTCCATTATTTTTTTATAAAAATCTACTGACATAATATGTCTCCTTTTTTTATATTTGATTAAAAATTGTTCATGAATTTGTTGGGTATTTTATTCATTTTGCAGTTCAGTTTATATAGGTATAGGTTCGAAAATTAAAATTTTGTGAAAATAGAGAAGATTTTTTATTTCTTTTAATTTTTTCTCTATGTCACGTTAACAACACATTAACTAATTATTAGAGTGTTACACCCATATCTAACTGTTCTGTGAGTTCTTTGTACCTATTACGGATGGTAACTTCGGTAACTCCTGCTATGTCCGCAACATCGCGTTGGGTTTTTCTCTCACCCAGTAATACTGAGGCAATGTATAATGCAGCGGCAGCAACTCCTGTAGGTCCTCTTCCTGAGGTTAAACCTTTTTCCATGGCCTTTTCTATGATTTCTATGGCCTTGGATTGAACTTCTCCAGAGAGGTTCAGTTCACTGGCAAAACGAGGTACGTAATCTACTGGGCTGGTTGGTGGTAGTTTGATGTTCAGTTCCCTGGTTAAGAAACGGTAGGTTCTACCAACTTCTTTTTTACTCACCCTGGATACTTCTGCAATTTCATCAAGGGTTCGGGGAACATTGCACCGTCTGCAGGCGGCGTAAAGTGATGCAGCCACCACTCCCTCAATACTTCTTCCTCTGATGAGTTTGTTCTCCACAGCGTTACGGTATACTACTGATGCAGCTTCCCGCACACTTCTGGGGAGTCCCAGTCTGGATGAGTCACGGTCGAGTTCTGAGAGAGCAAAGGCCAGGTTACGTTCTGTTGCACCGGAAATCCTGATTTTTCTCTGCCATTTCCTGAGCCTGTACCACTGGGCTCTGTTCCTAGCTGGGATGTCACGACCATAGATGTCCTTGTTTCTCCAGTCGATCATGGTGGAAAGACCCTTGTCGTGTATGGTATAGGTGATAGGTGCACCTACCCTGGTCCTCTTATCACGCTGTTCATGGTCGAAGGCCCTCCACTCAGGACCCATATCTACCAGATTGTCATCGATAACTAGGCCACAGGAACCACAAACGATTTCTCCACGTTCATGATCATTTATAAGTTTCTCAGACTGACATTCAGGACATTTAGTCTCAATTTTTTCAATTTCAGACATATCCTGTTTCATCTGTTCTTTCCCTGAAACTTCTACCTTCTCTTTAACAGTTTCAGGAACTTTTTCAACTATTTCTTGCTTCGTTTCCGTCGCCCCCATTTCTTCTTGGCTTGTTTAGGCACATAAAGTGTCTCTCCAACTCGGTTTTCAAAGTTTTTAGAAATTGATGCAAGTATCTTCACTGAGATATAGGGATCCTTAGTAGGTCCGAAGACATCGTGAATAAACCCTATTTTCTCCTTACGAGAGTTAAAAACAGACAATCCTAAAGCAGGTGTTTGGTTCGATCGGAGTATAATTCTCTCTCTATTTGACAAATGTAGTATGCTTCCAAGTTTCTTCATGCACTAAACCGAAAATCTTATATACTATTATTCTTCGCGTCATAGTATATAAACATTTCGATAGCTTTATAAAAATTTATAAAAAAGAACACTAAAAGTATCCTACTTTTCACTAATTCCTGCTCTATGAATCAGTTGATGGTAAGTTAACACTTTTATTTTTAACTTTGCGCCCATAGTAGAGTGCTGCAAGAGCACCCAGTATCGTGGGAATAATATAACTGGCTAAACGGTCTATAAGGCTAGCTGCCATCACCACATCTGCTGAAATACCAACCACCGCAAAAAGCCCGATTAAAGTAGCTTCTCGTATTCCCCAAGCACCGGGAAGTAGTGGTAGGAGAGAAATCAGAATTCCAATGGTGTAGATTATCACCAGGGCCAATACTGGAGGGTATACTCCCAATGCTCCGAAACAAATGTACATTCTCAACATATCCAAACCCCACATGGCAAAGGATAGAACGAAAGCTACCATGAACACATTTCGATCCTGTAAGGCAGTGATGAAACCTGTTGAAAATCGATTAATGTAAAATATTATTTTTTCTCTAATTTCATTAAAGGAAATGTCTTTTTTGCTTAAACGGAGAGCAGTGGGATAGATTGATTTTGCAATGGATATTACAATTCTTTGTGTGATTTCTTTCCTGAAACCTGCGTAGATGAGTATCCCGAATATAAAAAGGGACACGATGATCATGGCAATGACAAATATCCTGGTTACAGGGGGTATGTCCCAGCTGAGCAGAAACAGAGCAGAAATAATGGATATTAACACAAATGGGAGAAATTCAAATACCCTGTCTGCGGTGGATGTTGCAAATCCAATTTCAAATGGTGTTCCCTCTACTTCCCTTAAAAGATATGCCCGCAGTGGTTCTCCTCCTGCAGCGCTGGGAGTGACGTTGTTTCCAAATAAACTGGCCAGAAGCATCATGAGTAAGGTACTGAATTTTGGTGCGGTGTCAACCACATTCAGAATCAGCTTCCACCTTAAAGTCCATACCAATATTATAGCAGCCTCAAGTAGGAAATTTAGGGCAATCCATTCCCATTTTGCATTCTCAAGGGTTGTGAGAACATCATTAAAACCTATGAGGAAGGTCATGGCGAAGATCAAAAAAGCAGCTACTGCAAAGGTGGCAATGATCTTCCATTTATGTTTCAGAATTATTTCATAAGTGTCCTGCATTAAACATCCTCTAATAAAATTAATTAATCCTTTAAATTTAATTAATCCTTTAAATTTGAATATAACGCCCTACTAAGACTTGAATTAAACAAATGATTAAATTTAATCAATCCAATAAATTTTAATCTTACAAATTCAGGAGTTTAATTCTTAACAATTAAATACCTAAAATATCGGATAGAGAAATTCCTTCTTCAAGTTGATGGAGTATTTTATCTTCATTCTTTTTTATTTGAATTGCTTCCAGGATTACATTATCTAAAATTTCTCCAGCTACTACAACCACTCCACCTTCATCTCCAAAAATCCAGTCTTCAGGGGTTATTTTTATTCCACCACATTCAAGGGGAATATTGATTTCTCCTTCAGCTCGGGGAGTTCCAGCATGAGGAACCACTGACCGTGAAAAAACAGGGTAATTAAGTTCTCGGACTGCTTCTACATCGCGCATGGCACCGTAGATCACTGTGGATTGGATTCCTTTTTTCTGGGCGTACTTACTGAATAATTCACCCCAAACTCCAATGTCATCCCCGTCACAGCATATAAAAACTATATCTCCTTTGTTGCCAGTTTCAACAGCTTTCAGTGAGGTTCCCCAATCGTCCTGTTGGGTTTTAACAGTAACTACCCTACCACCTATTTTTAGATCATCCTTGATTGGTTTTACACCCGGAATAACTCCATATTTACCTGTTAAATTTTTCAGGGCATCTGAAATGTGGGATGTGCTGATATTTAGGGTTTTCAGTCTGAAATCAATATCTTTTCCCATTTTCTTGGATGAAAATTGTCCTAATACAGATTCTGCGGAAATTTCCATTTTTTTAGCCATAAAATCAGTCCTGAGGTGTGGTCACTTCTTCGACCATAGTTCTTCCAGCAACAACCTCATCTACACTGTGTATGGAACCACCGTACTGTTCAATGGCCTTACTTATTTCATCAAAGTTCAGGTCGTTGCCCTGCATGGTGACTTTAATGTTTTCAGTTTCCTTGTCAATTTCCATAAGAGTAACATTAACACCTTCCACACCACTTACTTCGCTTAAAAATTTAGCAAAATAGGGTAATGTGGGCTCGTGGGGTTTTAATACGTCTAAAACGATTCTAATAAGACCTTTTGCCAATTTAGGCCCTCCAATTTTTATTTGTATTATTTGTAGTGTATGTTTTCATTTTAAGTTCCATGTGTAATTCCATGTATAAATTCTTTATTGGGAATATTATAAAACTTTATGCACATAAACACTCTAAAATCAAAATGATATATTTAAATAGACTATAAAGATTTAATTAAACTTCAAATTAATAAAAAAATCATTGTTAAGCACATTGGGCCATATGATGGTGTTTAAACAATTTTCGTGGGAAAGAAGTATTGTTGATTACTTTAATTTTATATAGGAGATGGGTTATAATATTCTGTAGATACTTATTAGCACCATCAAAAGGTTTAACATGAGTTTTATAAAGTTGTCCAGTTTAATCGAAGAGCTTAAAATCTACGGGGAACAGGGAATTCCAGTTCTGATTGAAGGTCAAAAGGATGAAAAAGCCTTGAGAGAACTAGGGGTAAATGGTAATTTCATAAAAGTTTCCGGTTCAGGTCTTAAACTCTTTGAAATAGCGGAGATAGCAGCTCAATCATCATCAAGAGTAGTTATATTAACTGACTTTGATCGAAAAGGCAATCAACTTGCCAAAAGATTATCAGAGGATATTCAAAGCCTCGGTTCTCATCCGGACCTCCGTTTAAGGAGAACCCTCATGGGAATTACCCGTCGTTTTATTAAGGATATCGAGAGCCTCCCTCGGCACTTGGAACAACTGGAACTTGAAGAAAACCCATCTGGTGGGCAATGGTATTACTATCATTAGTAGTATTATCCAGATACTGATACTTCAGGCTGCATGATTTAGCCTCATTTTATCAGCAGTATCTATACATTGATGGAGGCCCAAAAATGGGAACTAAAGAAGAAATCAGTACAACTAAATATCTTATTCATGCTCAAATAAATGCTAACGGAATTGTGGAAAAACCGGATGTGGTGGGTGCCATATTCGGACAAACTGAAGGACTTTTAAGTAATGATCTAGATTTAAGAGAACTACAAAAAACAGGTAGAATCGGACGAATCAAAGTAAATATCAACTCCAAAGCAGGCAGATCCAAAGGGGAAATTGTGATCCCATCCAGTCTGGATCGGGTGGAAACCGCCATCCTGGCCGCATCTCTAGAAACCATAAACAGAGTGGGACCCTGCGAAGCTTACATACAGGTTAACAAAGTGGAAGATGTCCGGGCGGTTAAAAGAAGGAAAGTAGTGGACCGTGCCAAAGAACTTTACAAGGGAATGATGGAAGAAGTCACCCCCGAAAGCCTCAAAATGATTGAAGAGGTTAAAGAAGCCATGCGCATCCATGAAATCACGGATTTTGGCCATGACAAACTACCGGCAGGTCCTAATGTAGCATCTTCCGATGCTATTCTGGTTGTGGAAGGCCGTGCCGATGTTTTAAACCTGCTCAGATACGGTGTTAAAAATGCCATAGCAGTGGAAGGAGTCAGTGTCCCCAAAACAGTGGCAGAACTCACCAAGAAAAAAACCGTAACCGCCTTTTTAGACGGAGATCGGGGTGGTGACCTCATTCTTAAGGAACTATTACAAGTAGGGGAACTTGACTACGTAACCCGTGCTCCACGGGGTAAAGAAGTGGAAGACCTCACCAAAGATGAAGTAATGGTAGCATTAAGAGATAAAATACCAGTGGAACAGATTTACCACGACCTGGGAATAAAACTGGATAAACCCGAAAAAAAACCAGCAGACAAAACCCCGGATAAAGTCAAATTACTCAAGGGAATACTCAAAGATGTTGAAGGTTCAGGCAATGCAGAAATCCTGGATGATGCTTTAAACATCCTCAAAGAAGTTAAAGTGGAATCCCTCTATGACGAAATAAAATCTTTGCAAAATGAGGGTGCCTACGCTGTGGTATTTGATGGAGTGGTGAGTCAGAGACTAATTGACGTTGCCAAAGAAAAAGGATTAAAGCAAGTAGTAGCTGTACGCATGAGTGAAGTTGTAAAAAAACCAAGCCCACTCAAAATCATTACCCGCTAAACTAATAACCTTCCAGTAATTGGTAATGGATAATAGTGATATTAACCGTACTAACTTGCTCTATTGGGCATTAACCGTACTAACTATCCAATTAAAGATAGCTATTCAGGAAATATTACCTAGTAGCTATCAATCATTTATTTTCATTTATTATAAGAATTCATTTATTTTAAATTTAACATGACTTTTACTTGAACTGAATGGGTTTAAAAAAAATTGAGGGAAAATCATGTATATCAACATGAAAAAAGAATTTTTGGTAGATATCGAGAGCACAGCAGATATTCAAATACCTCAAGATCCCATGGAAAGAGTAATTGGCCATGATGATATTATAAAATTTGTTAAAATAGCCGCCAAACAACGCAGAAATCTCCTTCTGGTGGGTCCGCCAGGCATAGGAAAATCCCTCATAGCCCAAGCTATTTCAGTCCACCTTACCGAACCACAGGAAGAAATAACTGTTGTTCACAATCCTGAAAGGCCAGAAAGACCTTTCGTGGAGATAAAAACTAGAAAAGAAATAGAAAGCGAAATAAATGATTTAAAAAGGGCAGAGGGTGATTTGGTCACTCCCCAGGATGTTCCAGAGCTGGTGGCAGAACGTCTAGGATTTCGCTGCCCCAGTTGTGAAAGTTACACCAGTGCATATCAAAGTATATGCCCCCAATGTGGAGCAGATAAATATTCTCATATGAATGCCCGCAGAAAAAACTTAGGCGACCTTTTGGGAATGTTCGAGATGAACAATGGACCGGTGAACATTCCCCAGGACAGGGTTACCACCACCCGCATGAATCAAGGTCGGGAGGAAGTGGTGATCTACGAACGAGCCGATGGAGATAAAATCAAAATATTAGATCAGCAGGCCCTGGAAAAAAGAAGGGAAATGGTTGAAGAAAAACCCAAAAACATAATCGTCCCCCTGGAGCGTAAGAGCTTCATCCAGGCAACTGGTGCCAGTGAAACAGAGTTACTGGGTGATGTGCGCCATGATCCATATGGTGGGCATCCTGATCTAGGAACTCAACCCTATGAGCGAGTTGTTCCTGGAGCGGTTCATGAAGCTCATGAAGGGGTGCTTTTCATTGATGAAATAGTCCATCTAGCCCCTTTGCAGCGTTATATCTTGAGTGCCATGCAGGATAAGGTCTTTCCCATTGTGGGTAGAAACCCCCAAAGCGCTGGAAGCTCAGTTAAGGTGGAAGATGTTCCCTGTGATTTCATCTTCGTAGCTGCCTGTAACATTAGGGATATTCAGTACATATTACCTCCCTTACGTTCCCGTATCCAGGGCGAAGGGTATGAAATGCTAATGCGTACCACCATGCCGAATACGGATGAGAACCAGGCAAAAATGGCACAGTTTGTGGCCCAAGAGATAGAAATGGATGGAAAAATACCCCATGCCACCCGGAGTGCTGTTGAAATAGTTGTAGCGGAAGCTAAAAAAAGAGCCCGTATAATTGATGACCAGAATGATGCATTAACTTTAAGACTTCGGGATCTGGGGGGACTGGTGAGAATGGCTGGAGACATGGCAGTTATGGATGGAAGTCCTTTAATTGAGGATAAACACATAAATTTTGCTGTTAAAAATGCCATATCCATTGAGGACCAGATTCTGGAACGTTATCAATCCTTTGAACAGGCAATGGATAAAGATCTTTCCAGTTCACAGAAGATGCATTCAACACGAAAAGGCACACCCAATGACCACGTGGACCGTAGCTACCTTTAAGAACCCATTAACCATTGGGGTTATTTTTTTGTTTTTATTATGAAATTTGTACTCCAAATCCAATACTAAGTTCTAAAATCAAAAGATTTAATTATTCTAATGGCAATAGTGTTATAAAAATAGCCCGGATTTTAGTTTAAGCAATAAGAAAATTCATTACTGATACTATGAACCATTATTCCAACGGAAACTGGAAATCATCCCAGGGGGATCCCACTGATATCAAAAGATTCGTGGGAAATGCTTCTGATTACCATCAAGAGAAGAACTTTTTAGAAGCCTTTGATCTCCCTGAAATGATGGAAGATTACCTCTTTGAATTGGAAATTCGAAACTACTCACGTAACACAATCAAAACATACAGATCAATCATCAACAATTTCTACAAATTCCTGAAGGATGAAAAGGAATTATATGATGAAAGACAGGTTTTAAGGGGTTTTAAACGTTATATACGTCACCTGAAGCGTGAGAAGAATGTCTCACAGAATTACATTTACCTGGTTACAGTGGTGGCCAAAAAATTCTTCGAATTTGGCGGAATACACATCCTGGAAGAGGTTAAAACTCCCAAAAGAACCAAATCTCTCCCTAAATCCCTTAATGAAGAGGAGGTTAAAAGTCTTATTAATGCCATGGATACTCACGATCCCGTTGACTCATCATCACCAACCTCTGAATCCCTAAAACTTAGAAATAAGTTAATCCTGGCGTTGTTATATTCTTCAGGATTGAGGGTTTCTGAACTGGTCTCACTTCAGACCAACAATGTTGATCTGGAAGAGCGAACCATTAGGATCAGGGGAAAGGGTGAAAAAGATAGAATTGTCCTGTTTGATGATTCCACCAAGCTGCTAATAGAGGATTTCCTGGAGAAAAGAACCTGTGAAAGTGAATATATTTTTGTGAATCGTTCCGGAAACCACCTAACACCTCGGTATGTTCAGATGATGATCAAGGATTACGCACGGGTGGCAGGTATTAAAAAGAAAGTAACTCCCCACATATTACGGCACTCATTTGCCACTCACCTACTAAAAAATGGTGTGGACATTCGAGCTATTCAACAGCTTTTAGGGCATTCTAATCTATCTACAACTCAAATTTACACCAGTGTGGATATGCAGACCCTTAAAAACGTTTATGACCGCGCTAAACTGCGTTGATTATTTATTTTTATTTAATATAACTGTTATTTTTATTATTCTTTAAAGATTAGGATTATTTTCTAATATTTCCTTATTTTGTCTGTTAAATGGTAGATGTTCTTATTTGATTACTATCTTTTAATAATTTATAATAATATTTTAATAATATATCAATAAATCATTAGATATCTCATTTTAATTGAAATATTACGATACAGTATTATAATCTCTAAAATCACCGTTATTTCTATTTTTTTTAATTTTTTCATTTTTTTTAAAAAAATTTTTAGAAAAATATTAATATTTTTAAAATCAATAAACGATATAGGAATAAGATATTTATATTCGATATTTAACTTAGATATCAATAACCGATATTTATGGACAGATGTACTAATCAAAAAATCAGTACTCAAAAGAGGTATGAAATGACGTTAAATCGAAAGTTTTTCCTGGGGTTTATCCGGATACACATACTCCACTATGCCAGTCATGAAGAAATTTATGGAGTGCAAATGATAAAGGAACTGAAAAATCATGGTTACGATGTTAGTCCCGGGACCATGTATCCTATTTTGCATTCACTGGAGAATGAAGGTTTCCTGAAAAGTAGAAAAGAAAATGTGAAGGGGAAAATCAGGAAGTATTATAAAATAACCTCCAAGGGACAGAAAATCCTTCAGGAGTCCCGGCAGAAAATAAATGAACTCATCAGTGAAGTTATTGGTTGAAATAAAAATATAATACTATACAGATAAGAATTTGTCATCCCTGTAATTTTAGGAGTGAATAATGGGAAATTAGTGTTTAAAATGAAATTTAAACTCTCAAAGGATGCTATAAAGGATAATGCACTTAAATTCATAGTTCTCCTTGGAATTGTGAGTTTACTGGGGGACATGACATATGAAGGTGCTAGAAGTATTACTGGACCCTATCTAGCTTTACTGGGGGCCAGTGCTGCTGCAGTTGGTTTTGTGTCGGGGTTTGGGGAGATGGTTGGATATTCACTCCGTCTTGTTTCTGGTTACCTGGCAGATAAAACTAGACAATACTGGATCATGACCATAATAGGCTACGCAGTGAACCTCCTGGCAGTTCCTCTTTTAGCACTTGCCGGAAACTGGCCAATGGCAGCATTACTTTTGATTGCAGAAAGAATGGGAAAGGCCATTAGAACCCCTCCCAGGGATGTAATGCTGTCCCATGCTACGTCACAACTAGGTCGTGGTTGGGGGTTCGGCCTTCACGAAGCCATGGATCAAATTGGGGCGATATTGGGCCCCTTAATCGTTGCAATTATCTTATATTTTAATGGTAACTATCAGGCAGGTTTTGCATTCCTGTTATTACCTGCAGTTCTGGCTTTAGCGGTTCTAGTCACCTCCAGACTTCTATATCCTCATCCCCATGAACTGGAAATAAATACACCCAAACTTGAAACCAGGAGTCTAATGAAGGTTTACTGGATATACATTGTTGCCGTGGTTTTCATAGCCCTTGGATTTGCTGATTTTCCATTGGTTGCCTATCACTTCCAGAAAGCACAAGTGGTCTCGCCAGTGGTCATTCCCATTTTTTACTCAGTAGCCATGGGTGTTGATGCCCTGGCAGCTCTAATATTCGGTCGATTATTTGATAAAATAGGGATGCGGGCCCTGGTAATTGCAGTTATAATCTCCGCATTTTTCGCACCCCTGGTATTCTGGGGTGACTTTACCATGGCATTACTGGGAATGGCACTATGGGGAGTGGGTATGGGAGCTCAAGAATCCATAATGAGAGCTGCAGTAGCTGAAATGTCCCCAGTTGATGTGAGAGGATCAGCATATGGTGTGTTTAGCACTATTTATGGTGTTTCCTGGTTTATTGGCAGTTTCACCATGGGAATTCTCTATGATTTTTCACTCACTTCCATGGTGATGTTTTCACTGGGGGCACAACTTTTTTCGGTGATTCCTCTAATTCTAATCAGAAATTATCGCCCTTAACGTGCTTTAACTGTTAAACCAATAATTAATTATAATGTTTCACTAAAAAACTGCAATTAATAAAATGAATTATAAAAAAAATATAAAGATTAAACAATAGATTAAATAAACAGACCAAAATATCAAGTTAACCTAAATATCTAAATATGGATAATTGACCTGTAATTAATTAGGGGAAATGATAGATACTAAAATTGAATATAAGGTGTTATTCTTGTCTTCAAGGGACTTTCCACGGCCACATCTGGTTTCAAGTAAATGTATAGAATTTGAGTCCTGCCGTTATAACGGCCTTATTATAAGAAGTAGCTTGGTGAAAAAGCTCAAAAACTACGTCAATTTCACACCAATATGTCCTGAAGTGGAAATAGGGCTGGGAATACCTCGTGAGCCCATTCACCTGGAAAAGGACCAGGACAAAATAGAACTGATCCAACCGTCTACAGGATATAATTGCACAAGTAAAATGTCAGAATTTGCAGATTCATTTTTAACCTCTGTTGAAGGGGTTGATGGGTTTATATTGAAAAATAAATCCCCTTCTTGCGGTGTAAAGGCAGTAAAAGTTTATCCTAAAGGTGGGATGTCAAGACCATGGACCGATGGTGTTGGATTATTTGCTGCAGCGGTTTTCAGATGTTTCTCCTTTACTCCAGTGGAGGATGAAGGACGGCTGCGTAATTATCACCTGCGTGAAAATTTCCTAACCCGCATTTACACCCTGGCAGATTTCAGGGAAAATGTCTTAAATGGTGATTTTAGGGATTTACTTGATTTCCACACAAAAAATAAGCTTTTATTTTCATCATACAGTCAGATACACTCCCGAAAACTGGGAAGATTGGTATCTAATTTGAGGGAGACAACTTATCCAGAGTTAGTTGAAAAATATGGAAACACCATGAAAAAGATGCTTCGTAATGATCCTTTACCTCCTGCCAATATCAACGTTTTGATGCATGCATTTGGCCATTTTTCTGATTATCTTTCTCACTCAGAGAAGGCGTTTTTCTTGGAATCCCTGGAAAAATATCGTCAGGGAAGAGTACCTCTTTTAGTAAATCAAGACTTACTCAAATCATGGATTATCCGTTTTGACAACGAATATCTTGCTGATCAGACCTTTTTCGAACCTTATCCTGAGGAATTAATGGAAATAACATTCATTTAATAACATTTACTCAGTTTGTGAATATTTTTATATATCCGGTGAAGAATCATCATTAAAATAAAGTAATCATTAAGATAACTTTATATTGCTCATTGAATCTAATAAATAAAGGAGCTTCAATGGAGCTTTACCTAACTTTCTGAAGATTTTTTGAAATATTAGTATATGGCAGATAAGAAGTAAGCAATATCTGCTCTATGAATGTTTAAGTACTGTATACAGATACAGAATTCATTACTATAAGAGTGATAAAAATGGAAATCAGCATTGATAATTATTTTCGGAAGAGATATTCGCTTTTCGCCTGGCGTTCTAACACTTCCACGATAAATAAGGTGATCATGGCCTTTTTCATGGCATGTATCACTGGACTAATGGCTCAGGTGATAATACCCCTCCCATGGACTCCAGTACCTGTAACAGCCCAAACATTCGCTGTTTTAATGGCAGGTGTGGTTTTGGGTCGTTGGTGGGGTGGAATTAGTCAGGTAATGTATCTGGCAGTGGGCCTGCTGGGAGTACCCTGGTTTGCAGGACTCACTGGTGGTTATGCCGTCCTTTTAGGTGCTACAGGAGGATATTTCCTGGGTTTCATTCTAACTGCATTTGTGATGGGCTATGTCACTGATAAATACGCTCAGTCTCGAAACTTCCGCCCAATGTTCGGGTTGATGTTCCTGGTAAACTTCGCATTTATCTACATCCCTGGTCTTCTGGGATTGGGATTATGGATGTACCTGGTTAAAGGAACATTCCCCACATTCCTAACCCTGATAAGCATGGGTCTTTTACCCTTCATTTTAGGTGACCTGTTGAAGATAGGTGGTGCAGCAGCACTCACCAAGGCAATAACTCCAAAAGAAGAATATTAAACCACTAAAACAGATTTTATAATATTAATAAAATCTATTGGATTTTTTCATATGGTGAAAAACCAGGAGGATGCCTGTTCTGATCCATTAAGGATCAGAGCCCATCATATTCTGTGCATGCAGGGATTTCAGGGACTTGGTTACAGTAAGGAATTCACCAAAAATATGACCCTGATAACTGAAAAAATCCTAAATAACCATTCTTTTTTTATTAAAATTATAATTGGAGCGGACTCCATCTGCAAACACTGCCCCCATCTTTCAAACGGTGTGTGTAGAATGGAAATGGGCTCTCTTAAATTTATTAGTTCTATGGACTCATTAGTTCTTAAAAAGTTAAATATGGAAGCAGGATCTGTGATCTCCTCTGCGCAGCTTAAAACTCTAACTGGGAATTTAAGTCCCAAAATAGTTAAAGAAATATGTGGGGACTGTGGCTGGAGGAATGATTGTCTTTATTTTCAGGAAAAATGTTTGATCTAAAATATGTTTAATTTCACATCTTAAAGTTTAATTTTATATCTTCCAGATAATATCCTAAAGACATGAATACTAAAATTAGGGAATACTAAAAGTATGATGATAAAATGAAAGAGGGAAAGTATGGGGATTGAACACCAAAAATTCATGGCCGAAGCTTTAAAAGAGGCTCAGAAAAGTTTAAATAGTGGAGGAATTCCAATTGGGGCGGTCATTGTTAAAAATGGTGAAATAATAGGAAGAGGACATAATAAAAGGATTCAACGGAACTCCAGTATTCTCCATGCAGAGATGGATTGCCTGGAAAACGCGGGCAGGCTGAAATCAGATGATTATAAAAATTGTGTAATGTACACCACCCTTTCACCATGTGCCATGTGTTCAGGGGCAATGGAACTTTACAATATTCCCATGGTAGTTATTGGTGAGAATGAAAACTTTAAAGGCCCGGAACAATCTTTGATGGGTAAGGGAGTGAAGTTGATTAACCTGAACATGGATTCGTGTAAAAAGATGCTGGGAACATTCATCCGAAACAATCCCGAACTATGGAATGAGGATATTGGGATATAATCGTGGAATGATTGGTTTTGGTGTTTGATAAGATAAATAGATTGGAACTATTTTTTTTATAAGATTTTATAAAGGAAAATTATTTTACAAAAAAATATCAATAATATATTACTATACGTTAAGAACTTAAAATTCAGTAAAAAGATTTTTAGTTTAAAAAGAATCTGATTGCTGAAAATTTAGAAACATTTAAAAAAACATATAAAACACATGGGGCGATGAAAATGGTGAAATGGGGACCTGTAATTGTAGGATTTATTTTAGCAGTCATCTTGGGTAATCTGTTCGGGATTTATGTGAATCAGTACTGGGGTGTAAACCTGGGACTGTTCATTGCAGGGTTTATAGTTGGATACTGGGTGCATGAAGGGATCATTGGTGGTCTGTGGAATGCCACAGTAGCTGGTGCATTCGGGTCCATAGTGCTGGCTATTCTGCTGATTGTGGGTGGTACTATCTTTGGTGGCGCTGCCGGTCTTGCAGCTGGAGCAGTAACTGGTTTTACCATAGTGATAGTATCATTAATCGCCAACATAGTCTTCATGGGTGTTGGTGGAGCCATTGGTGGCATGCTCAGTGGAAGTGATTAAAAACAATCAATTAACTTTTTTTTTAATTATTTTCCAATGTAAAAAAAATATTTATCCCTATTAAATATTTATCCCTAATAATTCATCTAAAAACTTATTAAAAACTATTTAATCTTAATTAGTATAATGATTAAAGATTTTCCAGGCATTCATCCATCAAAATCTGTGCATCTTCATTTTCAGGATTTATGATCACAGCCTTTCGAAAGCACAGTACTGCATCCTCGAACTGGTTTAGTTCCATGAATGCCACTCCTTTGTTACTCAAAAATATCTCATTATCTGGTTCTAAGGAAAGTGCTTTATCATAACACTCCACAGCCTCATCAAATCGGTTTAATTCCATGAGTGCGTTGCCTTTACGATTCCAGGTGGAAGAATCGGATTCATCTTCCAGACAAAGCTCCAGAGAACGATCATAACATTCAAGAGCATCTTCTGACTTGTCAATTTGAGACAAAAGGTTTCCTTTGGCGTTCCATGCTTCAGAATCCTGTGGATTCAGTTTTAAAATCTTATCATAGCAGTTCAATGCATCCTGGAAACGTCCCAACATCTCCAAAATGAAACCTCTCCAGTACAACACCAGCATGTTTTCTGCATTGATCTTCAAGGCCTTGTCACTGGTTTTAAGTGCTTCTTCTGGTCTGTTGGAGTTTAAGAGGGCTATTGCTTTATTATTCAACACATATTCATTAGTTGGTTCCAGTTCCAGGGCCTGATCATAACATTTCAAGGCTTCCTGGAATTGTCCCAGGCGTGAAAGGTTATCTCCTTTACGGTTTAGGAGGTAAACATCATATGGATCGATTTTTAAAGCGGCGTTGTAACATACCACTGATTTGTCAAATTTTCCCACATCGAAGAGTATATCTGCTCTTTTGGCGATCATGGCCTTTTCATCTATTTTAGCCCCTTCCCACTCTTCCATTGGGAGCTTGAAGAATCTTATAACCTGAAAAAGTGACTCATCACTGGTGTGTTCCGGGTACATCTTCCGAAATTCAGATTCTAACTCTGAAGCATTATGGAAACCTTCCTCACGAGCCAGTTCATCATTCTTGATAAGATCAGCGAACTTCACCACTTCTACATCCGTCACTTCAGCTTCAAAGAGTTTCTTCCGCTCCTTTGAGACTAGATTCCAGTAACAGTGCAGGCGATCTCCGTGGGATAATGGGTTTTTCCATATCTTTCGGATGGTGGTGGTTTTTTTACCAGTTATAAGGTCTAAATGACGACTTCCAAATAGCAGGATCGGTATTTCACACCCTCCAGTTAATGATTTAATAGATTTATCTGAAATCTCAAAATCTTATTTGATAAATTAACAATTATTATAGGTACCTTGAGTTTTTACAAATGTTTATGGGCTTATTTAACTCTTATGAAACTATTTAACTCTTATAAATTATTAATACTTTTATTTGTGCTTTTTATATTATTTCAGCACCGAATTGTGATGTTTTGATCTTGACTTTTCCCAGTATTGGTTTAATTTGCAGTGCAATTTCGTGGAGTTCTTTGGGATCAGTGTTGGGGGTTTCCTTCAATTTTTCATCCAGTACAGTCCGGTTTCTGAATTGTTGTAGGGTGTAAATATCGCACTTTACCTTTTCAGCGATATCCTGCACATCCCCGGGTTCCAGCAGTCCCGGAACATAGGTGGTTCTGCATTCCAGAAAACATTTTGAATTGGCCAGTATCTCCATACTTTCTTTTACTTTTTCACCAATAGGGGCACCAATAACTTCTTTGTATTTTTGAAAAGGAGCTTTTACATCCAGGGCAACATAATCAATCAGTTCAATTATTTTTGAAAGTCTTTCAGGATAACATCCATTGGTGTCCAGTTTGGTTTTCAGACCCTTTTTTCGGGAATACTCCAGGATCTTACCAACCTCTTTAATCTGCATCAATGGTTCTCCACCGGTGACAACTACGGCATCAATGAAATCCAGAGCTTCATCAATCTCATGTTCAATATCTTGGAGTGAAGTACTTTCCCCTCCTTCAATAATTTCTGGATTGTGGCAGTAGGGACATCTTAAAAGACAACCGCCTGTAAATATAACCAGGGATACCTTGCCTGGGTATTCAAGGGAGGAAAATATTATGCCTCCGGTTATCATGAAATCTCTCCCTGTGGGAATGCATAGTTTAATCTGCCAGTGAAAATGTTATAATTATTCATTAGCTTCAACCACTGTTCCATTCAATAACTTCACCACAACACGTTTTAATCGATAACTTCATTCATTATTCATTAGCCTATTATTCTTCCCCTATATAATTACCATTTCATGTGGGGATTACAATGTCTTTTATTATGACAAGGTCCCATTATATGGAAATGTTTATTTTAAAATGGTCTTTAAAACATTAATAAACTGTTCATCCTCTTCCATTGTGGCTACACTGACCCTTATCCAGTAATCATCCAATCCCCTGAAAGACTTGCAGTCTCGGACTATTATCCCATTTTTCATGAGTTCTTCTGTGATCTCTCCAGAGTTCATCCCGGTACCCCGAACATCCACCAGGATATAATTGGCCCAGGATTGGTAAACCTTTAACTCAGGGAATTTAGACATTTCCCGGTAAAGATAATCCCTGCTCTGGATGGATAACTGGGTGGATTTTTCAATGTAATCAGGATCATCTAAAGTGGTGACTGCTGCCAGGTAAGATAGTTTAATAAGGCTGAAAACAGGTTTAACACGGTGCATGTACTGGACGAATTCTTCATGACCAATACCATAACCAATCCTCATACCAGCCAGCCCCATTACCTTGGAGAAAGTTCGGAGGATGAAGAGATTGTCATATTCTGCCAGAAGTTCCAGGTTGTTAACACCGGAAAACTCCCAGTAAGCCTCATCAACCACTACCAGAGCATCAGTGCTCTCCAGAATGGTTTGAATATCCTGTTTATCAATCAACCCCCCGGAGGGATTGTTGGGTGTGCAGAGGAAAATAACCTTTGTGCGGGGAGAAATTGCTTCCAGTACCGAGTCAAGGTCCAGCTGGTTTTTTTCGATATCCCAGCGTGCGTAAACAGGAACTGCCCCGTGTATGTTGAAGGTGAACTCATAGTACATGTAGGATGGTGGATGCACAATGTACTCGTCACCTGGTTCAATGAGGGTCTTGGCCAGCACATCCAGGATCTCATCCGCACCGTCTCCTCCCACAATGATTTCTTCAGGACGCACACCTGCATAAGAAGCGATTTTGTCCTTTAGATCATCAATATTCGATTCAGGATACGTGTTAATCGTTTGAAGATTTTCTTCCAGGGCTTTAACTGCCAATGGTGAGGGTCCCAGGGGGTTTTCATTGGATCCCATTCTAATTATTTTAGCAGGATCAAGACCATAAGCACGGGCTAAATCTGCATTTGACCTGCCTGGAATGTATGGATCAAGTTCATTAACTGTTTTTTTTATATTAACCATTAAATCAATCCGTTATCGTTTTATTAATTGGTGTAATGTTTTATTATCAGTATCAAATCTATCAATATTTTTTTTGAGTATCATTTGGTGGAATAAAATTATTCGGAAAATAATTATTCATTTATCCACATTTTCCCTGTTTTATTTATTTTGGTCAGCCAGCTTTAAATAGCGTAAAGCAGTATTTTTAATATCTTTTATTTCTTCTTTTCCTAGTTTACGTACTGCTCTGGCAGGGACACCCATTATTAGATGGCCTTCGGGGAAAACCTTTCCCCCTGGCACCACTGATCCAGCAGCCACTATGC
Source organism: Methanobacterium sp. Maddingley MBC34 (assembly GCA_000309865.1). NCBI lineage: Archaea > Methanobacteriati > Methanobacteriota > Methanobacteria > Methanobacteriales > Methanobacteriaceae > Methanobacterium > Methanobacterium sp. Maddingley MBC34. The sequence goes on from AMGN01000004.1 coordinate 111,831, forward strand.
TGTTTTTCTGGATGTGACTCCCATTTAATAAAGTAGAGTTCATACCAATAATACAGTTATCATCCACCTTACAACCATGGAGCACAGCTGCGTGCCCTACTGAAACATAATCTCCTATTTTAAGTGGAAAATTTTTTGAAGAGTGTAGTACAGAGTTATCCTGTACATTGGAAAAACTGCCAATGGTTATGCTTTCTATATCTCCTCTTATCACCGCATTATACCATATGGAAGACTCCTCACCTATAATAACATTGCCAATGGTGTGAACACCAGGAAAAATCTGGACACTGGGATGAATCATAGTCCTAATTATGATTTCTATTCATAAAAACATTTCACAAAGTACTGCAATACCCAATTTTTAAAAAATTATTCCAAATCCATGGAAATTTACAATCATTTAAGAATTAAAAGTCTTAAATAAAAAAAATTGAAATATGTATAATTGAAATATGTATAATTAAAGATATTTAATGGGGGCCTAATTTACTTTTTATCTTTCATTTCCTGTTTTTGAAGGTGAATAACTATCTTATTATCTGGTATATCCCGATAGATTATAGCACCAGAGCCCACTGAAGAATTTAAACCGATGGTCACTCCAGGATTGAAACTGGAATTGATACCAGTTTTAACTCCATCAGCGAATATAACGCCCATTTTGCGCCTTCCGCTGTTGATCCTTTCTCCTTTAACTGTTACTTTAACCCCTTCATCATCGAAACGAAGGTTGGCAATGTTGGTACCTGCGGCAAGGTTACAATCAGCCCCAATTATAGAATCCCCAACATAGGAAAGGTGGTTCACATTTGTCCCATCCATAATAATTGAATTTTTAATTTCAACGGCGTTACCAACGTTAACATCATTACCGATGGATGTGTGTTTACGGAGGAATGTGTTGGGCCCGATATCGCAGTTTTCTCCAATGTAAACTGGTCCCATGATGTAAGTTCCAGAACGAATGATACTTCCTTTTTTGACTATTACTGGGCCGTGAATAGTAACACCCTGTTCAATTTCACCATCAATTTGGGTTTCGGATACTTCTAAATAATGTTCGTTTAATTCCAGGAATTCCCAGGGACGTCCTACATCGATCCATTTATCCTGGGACACCATACCTAAAACCATTTTACCCTCTTTGATCTGGATTTTAAGCGAATCTGTTATTTCGTATTCTCCACGTTCAGATTTTCCTGTTTTTTCAATGGCCTGGAAAATAATGGGGTCAAAAAGGTAAATCCCGGCGTTTATAAGATTACTGGGGGCCTCACCAGGGTTTGGTTTTTCTACGATATCCTTGATATGATCACCTTCCAGTTCTACCACTCCAAAGGAAGACGGATCATCAACTTCGGTGAGAACCAGAATGGATTGTGCATGGGAATTGTGATACTTATCCATTAAGCTTTTTATTAACTTATTTTCCAGGATTATATCTCCATTGGTAACGATAATGGCATCTTTATCTTCTTTCGCAATATGTGCTACCTGTCCTATGGCGTGGGCAGTTCCCAAACGTTCTTCTTGGGTCACATAGGTGATGTTGACCCCCAGATCTTGTCCCTCTTTAAAATGTTCCATCACAGCCTCTTTCTGGTAACCCACTATCATGGTAACATCTTTTATCCCTGCATCCCGTAATGCTTCTACATTATACTCCAGGAGAGGTTTCCCACCTACAGGGAGCATTGTTTTTGGTCGGGTGAGTGTTAAGGGTCGCATCCGGGTCCCTTCACCTGCGGTAAGTATAATTGCCCTCATTTTAACTCCTCTTCAAACATTCTTCTTTATTCATATTGGACTAGAAATTCATATATTTTTGTAAACTTCATATATTTTCTATATATTTTAATATTTTATATTAAGATCTTATAAAATTAAGATTATTATAATAAATCATGAATGAACTTTGCTGCCTTTTCATGTATCATCTGTGCTTTATCCTCGGTTTTTCCCTCTAAAGTTATCCTTACGAATGATTCCGTTCCAGAAGGCCTTACCAGAACCCAGCTACCATCAGCGAATGATATTCTAACTCCATCTTTAAGGTTAATATCTGCCACATCCTCATAAATCAGGGAAAGTTCAGTCTCAGCTTTGCGCATAATGGGGTTCTTTTGATCTTCCTGACAGTCAATTTTATCTCTTATGGTGGGATAACTGGGGATATCGTCTAATAATTTGGATAGGGGTCCTTTATTCTGAACCAGTTCAATCACCCTGAGGGCGGATAATATTCCATCGGGGCACATGCAGAACTGTGGATGTAGCCACGTGCCGGAAGGTTCACCACCAAAGTTTGCACCCAACATGTGGATCATCTCGGCAACATGCACATCACCCACTTTGGTTCTTTCCACAGTGCCTCCCACTTCTTCCATGGCACGGTCAATACAGGCAGAAGCATCTACAGTGGTAACCACACAGCCACCTATCTCTGCTGATACCAGGGCTAATAATTTATCAAAATCTGCCATTTGCCCTTTATCATCCACTGCTATCATCCGGTCGGCATCACCATCATGGGCTATTCCTAAATCTGCTCCAGTGACCTTCACCACTTTCATCAATTCCTGGAGGTTGGCCTCCGAGGGTTCTGGTTTTCTCCCTGGGAAAAAACCGTCCGGCTGAGCATTTAAACTCACCACCCTGCAACCAGCCTTTCTGAGAATGAGTGGGGATAGGTAAGCTGCAGCACCATTGGCACAATCAACAACTACCTTTAAACCGGGTTTAATATCCATCAAACCCAGGAGATCTTCAATGTAATCATTTACAACTGGGCTTATGTCAGTGATTTTCTTGATATCTTCCCAGGATGCTTTATAAAAATTATTTTCATGGATTATTTTCTCGATAGCCCTTTCCTGTTCCTGTAAGTATGCCATTCCATCAGGATTCCATAGTTTAATTCCATTATATGGTGAGGGATTGTGTGATGCGGTGATCATCACTCCTGCATCTGCATTTAGTTTCATGGTTGCATAGCCCACCACTGGTGTGGGTACCATTCCCACACTAAGGACATGGCAGCCGCCCTGCAAGATACCTGCACTGACTGCTCTTTCCAGCATCATGTTGGAAGTTCGAGTATCATATCCCACAACCACTTTATGTCCTTTACCCAGATATGTGGAGATGGCTTTTCCAACATTTAAGGCCAGTTCAGGGGTTATTTCTTCTGCTATTTTTCCCCTTATTCCGGAGGTACCGAAGAGTTTGGGAATCTCATGATTCATGATCTAAGCTCCGAATTTGGTGGATCGGTTCATAAGATCCATAAGTATGTTCATGATATCACTGCCTCTTATTCTACACAGACCACCATCGGCAGCATCTCGCTCATTGAACTGGGTAACATGGTCCACCCTCACATCAGGACCTTTAATCACCAGGGGGACCGGATCTCCAGTGTGATCCATCACGGAGATGGGAGTGGAATGATCAGCAGTAAGGATGAAGTAAACATCTTCCAGTTCCATTACCTTTCCAATTACTGCATCAACTTTCTCAATAAATTCAACCTTCTCCTTTAAGTTACCATCATGACCGGCTTCATCAGCACCGTCTATGTTTATTAGTAGGAAATCATAGTCAAGTGAAGCATTCGCTAAGATGCTGCTGGTGATACTGTCCAGATTGGTGTCCACTCCACCCGTTGCTCCTTCCACTTCTATGACGTCCATACCGGCTATCTGGGCAATACCCTGAATAAGCCCTGTTTCAGCTATACATGCAGATTTAACACCATATTTATCATTAAATGGTTCTGCATTGGGCACGGCACCAGCACCTCGGGGTAATACGATATTTGCTGGAGGTTCTCCATTCTGGCTGCGTTTAAGATTAACTGGATGATCCTTCAAAAGGTCATAAGATTTCTGGATTACCTTATTAAGGATAATAGCGGTTCTTTCAGCCTCAGGAGAGCCATCCAATCCTACCACTTCTTTAACCTTTTTTCCATCATGTTTGGGATCAGCATCAGAGATCTTATCTGATAAACCTTCCCCCCTTAAAACTAAAACTGCCCTGTGACCGGTGGATTCTTTGAATATGACTTCAACATCTTCTTCTAATATAATGGTGTTAAGGGTCTCTGCTAGTTGGTCTGTGCCTTCTCTGATCCTTCCCGCTCTTCGGTCTGTGATAACTCCATTTTCATCGGCAGTGGAAAAGTTGCAACGGAAAGCTATGTCCCCTGGCCTAACTTCTACTCCCACTCCTGCAGCTTCGAAGGGTCCTCGTCCGGTGTAAACATGATAGGGATCATAACCAAGTATGGAAAGGTGGGCAGTGTCACTTCCAGGTCTTATTCCCGGTTTTATGGCGTCCATAATTCCATTAATCCCTAATTGTGCCATACGGTCCATATTTGGGCTTTGAGCTGCTTCTAAGGGGGTTTTACCTCCTAATTCTTCCAGGGGACGATCTGCCATCCCATCAATTATCATTATGATTCCCTTCATTTTTATCACCATATCAGCCATACCATGATATTCCCTAATAAAGCTCCGGCTAAGGTAGCTAAAAGATTAACATGTTCATTGGATAAGTAACCCTTTATTTCCAGCACTGCTCCCAATATGCTGTCTACGAAACACCCAAAAGTCCCTGCTATAATTGCAATTGCCATGGTTTTAACCAGATCAGGGTACACACCTAAAATATAAGCTGCTAAACCAATTAAACCTGCTCCAATTATCCCTGCAAATGTTCCAAGGACGGAAATTCCACCATCAGTACCAGGAGGAACTTTTTTAAAGTTAGTTATAAGACGGGGGGTGGTAGCCACTCCTACCTCGCTGGCCATGGTGTCGGCAGTGGCGGTGGCTATTGAACCAATGAATCCAGCATAATTGCCGAAGGCAGCCATTACAAAGGCCACGATTCCGTTGGAGACCACGTTTTTAATGGTTCGGGTTCCTTCGTAAACTCCGATCTCCTTCTTATAATCGTGTTTATACCGGGTGAATGCCACTCCCAGAATGAGAAATAAAAATATTAATAAAAGCCAGTTTACACCGGCGGCGAAGATGATGATCACACCCATTATGATCATGAAGATGGATCCTAAAAGATCAAGGGCCTTTTTCTTGTAAGTAATCAGCCCCATGATCACCAGGAGGATCACATATTCCCAGATAATCATCTATCTCCCAGATTTAGGATTTTTTTTCGTCAATTACTTTGGTTTTAATTACTTCCACCCTTTTAAGTGGGTAGATCTTCTTGGTTTCATGGTAAACATAGGAGGCCATTTTCCCACCAATTATGTCTTCCACCAGTTCCACGAAGTTTTTCTGAGCTGATGCATCCACTACCAGTTTTTCCACAGTTTCCCGGATGTAACGCTGTTGGGATGATTTGGCCCTTTTGATAGTGATGGCAAGGACGTGGATCTTCATTTTCTGCCCGTCTTTACTCTCAGCTTTAACTATAGCGTCGATACGGCTGCTTCCTCTCCTGATCATACTTCTTACATAATCACTGGTAACCTGATGGCCGATGAATTTAGTAGTGGCGGTGTCTCCGGCAACTTCACTAATCTGGAATTTTAATTTCACATACTGTTTACTAAAGTCACCAGTAAGCTCTCTCATTGTGGATTCAACCCTTCTTTTAAGGAGCATTTCAGGTTCCCTGGCAGGAGTGGTGCCTATCTCAGCATCTCCGAATTCTTTAGGAGTAGTAATAGTGTACCATTGTTTATCTTTCCATGTATCTCGTACTCTTCTGCGTCTTGCTTTAGCCATATTAATCACTTATTATTACGTATTATATTCGCGTGTTATCTCGTAAGATTTCTATTTTATAGAACTCACAGTTCTAGATAAATTCGAAAAATCACAACCAGTCTAAAAGTTTAGAATCATTTATTATAAATCTCATTCATGGTTTATAAATATTCCCAAAGGTTGAAGGATGGATAAAAATCATTCCTCCAGAGCTTATATTGTAGGGTTTATTATCTTACATCTATCACTTATCTACCTTTTGAATATCTAATATTTATTGGTGGAATTTTGGCATATTTAACCATTAAAGCCATGAAGGTAAAATATTTTCAGTCAAGAGGTTTTTAAACCGTTTCTGGGGATTCCCATTATTTACGTAGTTTTTCACCAGATGATAACCTTCAGAGTAGATGGTGATATATGATCTGAAGAGGGGTGTTTCTAGCATTTCCATAAGAGATGCAGATGTTTCGGCCGATAACAACCCATATTCCTTCAGATAATTATCTGCCTCTTTTTTATCAAGTTTCCCAGTGTAATAGTTAATGGTGGTATTGGTTATGATGTTGAATGACATCTCTGGCATCAATAGATTGTTGGCTGTTTCCAGGACTTGATAAAATTTATCAAGTTCACTTGAGGTTAATTTAATGTCTATTTCTGGGAAGAGAACTTCTCCCATCCAGTGGTGAAGTTCAGTATCAGGGAAGATGATCTCCCCAGCCAGATTAGCACTTCCCTCCGCAATTACATTTAGAGGAGATTGTAGAGTGCAAACCGCTGCTTCTGAATATCCTTTTTCATGGTAAAGGATTTTTTCCCGAAGCTGCATGAGAAGATGATGTCCCGGATAGGTTTCATGGGCCATTATACGTGGGATTTCAAAAGCATAATAAGGATAATCCAGATTTACCTCTATCTTAGATGTGGCATTGCCAAGATAATAGTTATAAGCTTTCCAGGGTTGGTTTTCTGTGAAATTCAGTTGAACTTCTTCTCCTTCAACCAGTGGGAAGAGATAACTGCTTCGAGCTTTAACTTCTTCCAATGTCAAATTCATTGCTTTACTAAGTGCTCCTTTATCCAGCCTGAATTGCTCGGCCCATTCCCTGTAAAGTTGGTATAAACTTGACTCATCATTATTATTGTCTTTGGTGAGAATGTCTTGAAGTGTTTCCCTCATTTTGGCTATGTCTTCATCTGACATGAGATTAGGTCTAACATCAAAAAGGCCTTTTATTTCATCATATAATTCAAGTTCTTCGCCATTGATTATTCTTAGGGTAGTGTCCATGGATTTTAAACATTTTTCAAGGTATTCTCTCCTTTTACCTTCCTCGCAAATTAGATCACTTAAACTTTCTAATTCATCCCTTAAAATGGCAATCTCTTGTGGAGGTGACTTTTCCACTTCTTTTTTCAGGGTGGTGGGACCAAAATAAGAATCCACATAACCCTCAAAGTGTTTATTAATTTCCAAAACCATTTTAAGATATTTTTCCCCAAATTCTTCCATATTCTTCCCACCCGAGATGAAATCCTAATATTAATTAACATTAATTTAGTAAAGCCTTGACTGTAAACCCTTAGAATAATATTGTCACTGGATTTAAGTAAAATTTTTTATCTGAGAATGATAGAAGTTAACATGTATAAAAATTAGAATGATTAATGAAAATGAATAAAATAGAAAATAATAAAATCAACAATAGCTCTGATTCTAGGCAAAGGGATTAGGGTAACGGAAGTTGGGGGGATGTGAATGTGGAAAACATCTAATAAGTTGTGGATAATAACCACTGCGCCACTGGTGATTGTTGGGTTGGGATTTATTTATTTTGGAATCACTGCTTCCCCTGAGGCCCTCACCGATGACGGTTATTCTCTTAAAAATTTCTTTTATTTTATGGGTGGTTCGTTTATCTTTTTCCCGCTTATGGGGGCTTTGGGAGTGTATTACTATTACAAAAGGATCAATGATAGGGAGACATTTCTTATTAATGAGGGGATAAGGGGTGAAGCTGAGATATTGAGCAGGGAGCAGACTGGAACTTATATCAATGAACAGCCACAAGTCAAATTCAAACTCCTAATCACCACTCCTGATTTGGAACCCTACGAGATGGAACATAAAGAAATAGTAAATCTACTGGACATGGGGTCAATTCCCGAAGGTAGGAAAATGCCGGTAATGGTTAATCCGGATAATCCCAAGGATATTATGCTGATTTTCGAATAATGAATTTTTTTGGAACTTTATGTTTCATAGTTTCGAAGGGTAATTTCATTAATCTAGTTTCATAATTTGCTCATGAACTTTTCATGTTTTATAAAACGCTCTAAAACCTCTTCAATAGTTCCTTCATCCTCAACCAATTTTAGGTTGGCCTTTTTTATACCATATTTTGCTTTCATCCCTGCCTGGGATGCAATTATTACTTCACAGTCTCCTAAAATGTTGAGACCTTCCTGCCACTGATGTTTTTCTTCAGGGTTAATATTATTCTCCATGTATTCAATAAATTCCACTTCATCACCATTCCACTGATATATGGCGAATCCCCTGGCCCGACCGAAGTGATCAGTATTTATCTGGTCTGAACTTGCAACTGCAATCTTCATATTGATCCCCCTATGGAAATTGATTTTAAAATATTAAGCGTTTTAAAAATTTAATTATCATATTCCCTTCTTATTCAGAGCTCACTAAGTCATTTATGTATCATGCTTTAACACAGACAAAAACAGGTCTTTTTCCAGACTTTTCATCCCATAATATGTCTTCATAATCTCCGTAGATATTGAATTTGAAACCGAGACTATCAAGAATATTACCGACATCTTTGGTGGGGAAAACGCCTATATCATGTTGGTCCACCTCAAAATCCATTACACCATCTTCTTTCACCAGAAAGACGAAATTAGCATTGAAAACTCCATCACGCAGGCGGCTCTGTGATATTCTAGCCAGTTGAAGATCTCCTTCAGCCACAGCATCCACAAAAACTCTACCTTCATCCCAATTTTCAGTACAAAATCCCAAATCAAATATTAGGACACCACCATCTTTAAGATGATTATAAAATCGTTTAAGAGTTTTACTCAGATCATTTAAACTTGTATTGTAGTTTATAGCTGAAAAAAGGCAGATAATAACATCAAAGCTCATTTCCAAGTTCATTTCTCTCATGTTTCCGTGGATGAGTTCCATTTCAGGGACTTTTTCCTGGGCTATTTCCATCATTTCAGGGTTAATATCCAAACCCACCACTTGGAATGAGTTTGTAAGGTACTTGGAATGGTTACCGGTACCACAGGCCACATCCAAAAGATCATTTCCAGGAGATTTTTGGTGAAGTTCCACCATTTTTTCAACAAATTCTGCTTCGCCCTCATAATCCATCCACTGGTAGATCAGGTCGTAATAGTGGGCAAATTTGCGGTAGAGTTCTTGTTCTGCCATTTTTATGGATCCTTCCCTATTCAAAGGGTTTTTAGAGTTTTATGCTGTTATTAAGTATTGCGCATGGGGATATATTTTTTTTATTTTATCTTTAATATGAGTTTGGCAACGTTATCTGCAAAGCGGATTGCAGTTTCCATTCCTTCTGTATCCTCTTCTGCTTCTCCAGGTTGATGTGCGAATACCATGTTCCAGTAGGTGCTCCCAGGTACGATCATGTCGTTGATGAAGAAGAACATTAACATCTCCTGTATAGTGGCGGTGTGCCCTCCTCTCCTGGCTACAGCAATGGGGCCACCCACTTTCCAGGATAAGAAATTACCAGAAGACATGCTAACCATTCCAATCCGTTGTAGGGCAGACATCAATTCTCCTCTGGCAGTTCCAAAGTACACTGGTGAGCCAATGATGAAACCGTCTGCATCCTTTAACTTTTCGATTATGTCATTGAGACCATCTTTAAGAGCACACTGGTGTAATTCGGAGCATTTTCCACAGGCAATGCAGGAACGGATTTTTTTCTGGCGTAGGGATATTATCTCAGTTTTCAAGCCATTTTGTCCTATGGTTTTTGCACATTCTTCCAGTACTTTCATGGTATTGCTTTCTTTCCGGGGACTGGCACATAACATTAGAACCTTCTTCATAAGAAGACCTCCTAACTTAATTTCATTTTTACAATTGAGATTCAATTCCCTTTTTATTCACAATAAAATTTTTGTATTATTTATTTATGTTACAATTAAACATTAGAACTTTTCATTTATCTCTTATTATTCTTTTATTTAGCTATAGATAATAAAAACAGCTAATATTTCCCCACCGGAGCTAGGTAAATGCTGAATTCATCTTCTCCATCCAGACGTAATAGTTCATCCAGATATTCCTGGTCGTAGGCTCCTATGGCGCAGGTTCCTGCTCCTATGGCCTCACAGGCCAGGTACATATTCTGACCCACATGACCGGCATCCATGGCTATAACTTTATGGGAGTCCAATCCATAGCGCCATTCCATACGATAGGGGATTGCACTCCAGATGAAGGTAACTGCGGACTGCCCGGCAAAGGTTTGGCCAAAGGTGGCCTTGATCATTTCATCCTGCAAGTGGGCTTTGGAAAATTCAAAGATAAGTTCATGAGTTAAGGGGAGGTAACGGTATATTCCTGGTTCAAGTTCATTTCTCTGTTGGGAGCTTTCCACATTAAAAACTGCCAGATAAGTTTCCAATGCATGACGACAACCAGCTGAAGGCACATTACGGAACGCATAGTTACCGGCATAAAGGCGCACACCTTGGGTTGCCCAGAGGAGAAATGACAACTCCATAAATGTGAGAGGGTCCTGATTATATTTTCTTCGACTTTCTCTGTTCTTAATAGCTTTTGAGAGACTAATGCCATATATTTCATCCCAATCAGCGGTAATTAGTTCTATCTTTTTTGAATCCGGTGCGTAAGACTTTTCAATAGGGGGCACTGTCACGCCCTGACTCTGGTCGGTTTTAGAAAAATCTATGGTTTTCCTTAGGGAGTCCTTTAAAAAGTAGCGATATTGATTTAAATCCATTTTACCATTCCCCTTTTGTTTTTATTTTCAATCAATACGTAGCTTTATTATGATTTTCTTGATTTTTCTTGTCCTAACTTATTTTATATGTTTCACAAAAAAATAATTTCTTTTAACATTCAATTTATTATTCAGAGCATAATCTCTTGACAAATTCCCCAATACTCATCATGGCTCCTTCACTCTCTGGTAAGTAGGAGTAAAACAATTGCCATGAATGGAACATATTTTGCCAGACTTCTAAATTTACTTTAACCTCTTTTTCAACTGCTAAATCTCTGAAACGGTTGATATCACAGAGAAGAAGCTCTCGACTACCTACCTGGATCAGAATGGGTGGGAGTCCCTCTAAATCTCCATATATTGGTGAAATCAGGGGATTTGAAGGATTTTTTCCTTGTAAATATAGCTTTCGAACTTTTTCCAATCTTTCATAGGTTATCCAATCATTAACATCCTTCAGATGGTTGTAAACCACCGGGAATTCAAAATCCACCACTGGAGACATGCAAACCCCACCCCGGGGCAGTGCTTCTCCCATCTTTTTCAGGGCAAGTAAGGTGGACAGGGCCAGATTACCCCCTTTAGATATCCCTGCAATCACCATTTCCCTGGCCTGAAAACCTTCATCTCGCAACCAGAGATATGATTGGATGCAATCTTCAACTGCTGCAGGGAATGGATGTTCTGGTGATAAACTGTAATCAACACTGAACACTGAGAAACCCGTGTATCTGGATAATCTTTGGCAGAGATCCTGGTGACCATGGGTGGATCCAAGGTTAATCTCACCCCCGTGGAAAAATAAAATTACTCTTTTATAACTACTTTTAGGGGTCACAATCCAGTATGAATGTACTGGTGCATCAGGTTCTGCAGTGATTTTCAGGGGACCCCTGGAACTAAAAGAAAGATAAAATTCATCAAAGTCCCTCTGAACTTTGTACTGATTCCCCTTTTCCTGGTTGAACTGGTTCTTTATAACCTTAAGCAGGTCATCAATATTTTCCTTCATTTTTTCAAACCTTGTTAATTGTTAGAATCAGTAATAATAGAATCAGTAATAAAGTTTTTTCTGAAAATGAATAAAATAAGCTGGATCATAAAAAGAGTTGTTTTTTAATTGATCGCATATAATTATCATGATTATTCTCCGGTAGAATATCCTGAAATTTGGTTTAACTGGGGGTTATCTTTTTTTTGTCGTGATCATCACCCTTTTTTACTTTATAAATAATAATTAGGATATTTAAGTAGGATAATTTTAAGTTAATTTTAATATTTTCCTAATGGTAACTAATTTAGCTTCTTATTGGTACATTTAACTTCTTACTGGTAACCATTAAACCTATTTGTCATGATTATCCATGTATTTCATGGTGGAATTTTTATTTTTTATAAATATAATAGGCTCTCAATCGCAATTAATAATTTATATTAATGACAAATACAACATTATATTTGATTTCTGTTTAATGTAATAATTTCCATCGTCAAAATAAAAATGAGATAAATATTTTAAAATGGAATTTAAGGAATAAAATCAATATTATATGGTAGAATATAAAAAATAGAAACATAATGATTATATTGTTATTTATAATGTTAATGGGAGTTCAGATGTTTAAGGAAGGGGGCTTTATGGCGGATACAAGTATTATACTGGTGGAAGACGAGATTATCGTTGCGGCTGATGTTAAAAATCGACTGGAGAATATGGGTTATTCTGTTCTTGGAATTTTTGATACCGGGGAGGAAGCCATTGAAAAAGTAGGTGAATTGAAACCCAACCTGGTTTTAATGGATATTGTGCTCAAAGGGGAGATGGATGGAATAGATGCAGCCCTAAAAATTCGTGAACTCTTTAATATCCCAATTATTTATTTAACTGCGTATTCTGATGAAAAAACCCTGGAAAGGGCCAAGATAACTGAACCATTTGGTTATGTCCTGAAACCATTTGAAGACCGTGAAATCCAGAGTGCCATAGAAATGGCTATATACAAACACCAGATGGAGAAAAAATTGAAAGAAAGTGAAGAAAAATATCGTAAATTAGTGGAAAAGTTTTTACGTGTCTCCACGGAGATATTAAATGAGTTGAGCAAACCATAAGACTTTAAAACAAGCCATAAGACTTTAAAAGCAAATCAAACTCTTTAAAATATATATTAAGTTTTATTTATAAACTAATTCACTAATTTTAATCCTTTTTATATATTATTCAAAATCATTGATTTTTTATTTTAGGAATAATTCTCATCTTTTAGTTATTTTAGCCATGATTTATTCTTTCTTAAGCAAATTTATCTTTATCTTTCTTTTTATTTGTGAGTAATTTCGTTCTTTTTGGGAAATTTGTTATTTGTAAACTAGTACTTACATTTAGTAAAGTTTATATAACATAATGTATAGTTTACTTTACATGGAATGGTGGTGAAATTAAAATTTAAAAAATCTCGATGTCTTTAAATCTCGATGTCTTTAAATCTCGATGTCTTTAAATAATTAAGTCCATTTCAAGTGGAGATTGAGGGAAATAAATGAATAAGATTTATAAAATAAGCAAAAAGAAATTTTTTTTAGTCTATATACTTATTGACACAGTTTTCGCAGGAATGGGGATGGGTGTCCCCTTTTTGTGTATACTGTTGGGATTTCCAGTAGGTTGGTTCATAGCTAAAAACTCAGCACTCAATGAAAACAATTTAAGCACAATCTTAAATGAAATTTTAAAATATTCACTGTATACTTCTCTTTTCACATTTATATTGATGCTGTGTATTTGGGTGCCTCTAAGCACAATGCTCCTCAATCCGGGTGCAGATTTTGTAAATACTGGAATTCCAATGATTCTTTATGACCCTAAAATAAGCTTCATTGGATGGATGATTTTGATGATATTCATATCTCCGTTTTTACAGCTACTTTCCACGGTTTTTGCTTCAAATGTGGCTCTATGGAGATTATTTAAAAAAGATGATGTTTGATGGATAAAAATAGATGAAAAAATAGTAGAAGGTGATAATTTGAATCAAAAATCAGGAATAGTCTTAAAAATACTGTCCATATTTGAATCAGGGTTATTTTTAAAAATACTTTCAGTGTTTATAACTGGCCTATGGATTGCTGGTTTGATACTGGGGAATATTTACATTGTTCTGCTGGCAATCATCCTTTTATTTGCATTATGTATTGTATTATACATCCATAGAGATAATTTACAAGAAATTTTCCAGAAAGACAGCAGTGTTGTTGTGGAAGATGAAAGAACTCAATTAATCAACGAGAAGGCAGCTACAATGACGTTCGGAATATTTGTAGCGGTTATAATTTATGCTGGTATCATTCTCATTGCCCTGAGGGACAGTTACCCTCAATTATTGCAGGCAGGGTATACACTGATTATAGCCGCAGTGTTCTGTTTTATCTTGTACTTCACATCTCGAGCATATTACAATCGGAAATTCTAGGTGTAAAAACTTATAAAAGGTGATTTTATGAAAAATTATCAGATTCTAAGAATAATTGTTGCTATATTCGTTGCAACTGTAGTGGGATTATCGGTTATCACTGAAAACCTCCTTCTCGCCATTCTGGCAATTGTAATTGGTACTATGATATCCTACATTTACAAAAAGAATACCGATGAAATCCTTGAAGATGAAAGAATAGCTAAAGTGAGTGAAAAGGCATCTAGGATGGCCATAGTGCTTTTTTCTATTTCCATAGCTTTTATTGGAATGTTCCTTATCATGCTGAGAAAGGAGTACCCTGATTTTACCCAGGCAGGATTTACCCTTTCCTATGCAGCAGTTGCCCTGTTACTGTTATATTACATCTTCTATGGGTATTACGATAAAAAATATGGGTCCTGATCTATATGAAGAATAATCTCAAGGTATATCGAGCTACGCAGAATTTAACCCAGGAAGAACTAGCCAAGGGATTGGGCGTAACTAGGCAAACCATAATTGCAATAGAAAAGGAGAAATATGATCCTTCCCTGATTTTAGCTTTTAAAATAGCTAAATTCTTTAAAGTGCAAATTGAGGATATTTTTATCTACAAATAAGATTGATGAGAGGATGCTCATGGAAATTTTCCAAACTCATGAAGCCAGAAACAACTTCCTGAAGCTGGTTTTAAAAATAATACTGGTCTTGGCTGGTATACAATTTTTAAGAGTAATCCTTTTTGGAGTTTTATCGGCCATTACCCAACCATTGGAGTCATTACATATTATTTGGAATGGTTTAAGTTTTATAATAGTGGGCATGATCCTGCTTATCTATTTTAAACCGTCTTTAAATGATCTTGGATTGGGATATGACAATATCCGGCTGAGAACAAGAATAATTTATATTACTGGTTTTTCAGTACTCAGTACACTCATTTTAAGCCAGTATATATCTGAATGGGAGCTTAACGTTCTTATTTTCTTCATGGTATTCGGCATAATAACTCCCGTATTTGAAGAATTGATATTTAGAGGTTATATCTGGAGTAAGTTAAATGAATCAGATGGAATTATTAGCCCAGATATTTTAACATTCTTAACGGTTACAATCCTTTTCGGGGTATGGCAATTGGGTTATATTGATTTTTTCATCCGAAATCCGGTGATTATGGGCAATGCAGGCATGTTAATAATCTTGAAAATTGGAATATCTTTAGTTTTAGGTCTTATTGTAGGTTTTTTACGTTTTAAATCCGACAAGACTTATGCTTCAATTATTTTCCATGGGTTATGGAATGTTTTTGAACCATGAACGAACCATGAACTTTAAAAAAAAGTGGTTATGAATGAAATAACCCGGTGATCTGGTTATGCCATGGGGTTCCCCTTTAGACAATTGCTATTATTTGAGAATAATAATTATGATTTTTACCAATCTGGCATTTAAAAGGACCAGATAAGTCCAGGTTATGATTTTTTCACGGTATGAATAATCTGTAGAATGAACTTTAAAAGATTTGATAATATTGAAATTCAAAAAGGAGCTTAAAATGAAATTTTTCAATTCTTTACCAGACAGAAACAACTTTTTAAAACTTGTGCTGAGAATTATTCTGGCATTGGTTATTATACAAGGTGTAAGGGCGGTTATATTTTATGGCCTCTGGACTGTTGCCAGTCCAGGGACTAATATATTCCTTTTCCAGTTATTAAATGGTTTGACTTATATAATCATGGGGATAATTCTGCTTGTATATTTTAAACCATCTTTGAAGAATTTAGGACTTAACTGGGATGATATTCGCCTGAGAACCAGGATATTTTATAGTCTGGGGTTAACGTTGCTGGTAATTCTGGCAGTGAGTCCCTATACATTTGAATGGGAACTCCATGTTCTGATTATGGGTCTGTTATTTGGTATCATTACTCCTTTGTTTGAAGAACTCTTATTCAGGGGCTATATCTGGGGTAAGATCTCTGAATCAGGAGGAATGGTCAATCCCAATGGCTTAACACTCATCACTGTAACTATACTTTTTATGGTGTGGCATCTGGGATATGTGGATGTTTTAATGCTCCACCCGCTGGCTAAGGGTAATCTGGCCATGATCATGATGTCAAAAATGGGAATAGGTCTCGTTTTAGGATTAATAGTCGGATATCTGCGCCTTAAAACTGGTAAAACTTATACTTCAATTATTTTCCATGGTTTATGGAATGTTCTTGCACCATAAACATGAGATGAATCTGTGTGTTGTAAATATCCAATTAAAAATCGGATATTAAAAATCAGATTTTTAATAATTTAAAAAGAGGTTAGTTTGAGGATTATAGTGATCCACGATGTTCTGGTTCATTACTACAGGAACTTCCTGATTTTTTTGGAGAATTACCCAGTTCAACTCCCATTTTTTCCAGAACCATGCGGGCATCAACCTTGGTGTTTACACAACCGTCCTTCAAGAGAGGCACACCCTGGCATGAAAATTTGGAGAGTTTCATCATACTCAGATTAAGATCCTGATAACAGGCAACCCCTAAAACTGCTTTGAAACGATTTTTTTCAACGATCTTTTTGAGGAAAGTGGAACCGGGTATTATGAAAACTTCATAACCCATTTCTTCCCCTTTATCTTTTAAGACACCAATTACGCAGAGATTACAACTCTTACAGACTAATCCTGATGATTCGAGGGTGGCTTCACAATCTTTATGCCTCAGACAGTGTGGAAGGACCAGTATCTTGTCTTTGGGCTTTGTTTTCCTGAATATTTTTTCATTTACCTTGTTACGGACTTCAACCCCAATCTGATCTACGATTTTGGCATCTACTCCCAGGTTTTCTGAGAACTTTTTAAATAGTCCGTAGAAAACGTCAATGGTGAATAGTAATAGTTTAGGAAAGACCAGGCGGTCTTTTTCAATTAGCATTCGGCCCAGTATGAGGGTGACTGATAATAAAATCAGGAGAAGAATTCCAGCCGCGAAAACAACCTGGCCAAATATCTGGTAAAACTCAGCAATAGTCATGTTAATCATCTAAAATTATATCCGTTTAAAATTTTAAGAATTTGTTATTATATTTGGGAATGTATCCTCATTAAAGAATCATTTCTAGAATGTTTTATCCAATGATTGAAGATCTTAATTATCCTTTATTTAAATTATCCTCTGAAATGGGCATTTTAATGGGGATGTCAAGTACCTTATCATCTATTTATTATGATATATTAAACTGGTTATTAACTAACACTTCATTATTCCCATAGTATATCTAATTAATCTTCAAAGGAATTCCAATCTGAAATTCTCTATTTAGAATTTTTCTACTTTAAATTCCTTTAATGGGCCTTTAATCTTTAATCCGCCTTCAACTCCCTCAATCTCGACTCCAGAGAGATCATCACAGGCGCATAGAATGTCCTGTTCGGGATGTGTCCCAGGGGTGATGTTGCAATCCAGGCGCACCTTCTCCCCACAACTGGCCACCAGGGGCAGTCTTCTTGAAGTGGGATGATCAGAGGGTAAAACCACCAGGGGTGCCCCTAAATCCCTTAATAAAAAAATCAATGATTTTATCCCATCTTCACTTAAAGAACCAGAATTTAGGGCAGAAACTGCAATAATATCCTCTTTTTCTAAGAACATCACAATTTCTTCTTTATCAGGGGTTCCGATAAATATATGCCCGTTTTTTGCAAACTTAACTACCCCCACTGTCCCGGTATCGCTCTTAAAAAAAATAATTTCATCAGGTTGGAGGGGAATTTCCTTTACCATAGTACTCTTTAGTGTAAGTTTTATTCCAGTACTTCCACATTGTCAGACTGACAGGAAGGGCATACTATTCTTCTTCCAATCCCTTTAAATTCATTGTCGCAGTCTAAACAACGATATCTTTTGGTTTTAAGTTTTTTCATTTTGATGTCAGCCATTGGGCCGCCTACAGTGCACATTATTTATCACCAAATTTGGTATGTAATTGATAATATTTAGTTTTTTGGAATTAGATTTTTCCAGGATATAACTATTCCATGATGGATATAACTTATTCTCATTAAGTATTTTCATAAATATAAAATCATTAAATATAAAAAAAATCCATGGCAACAGATCAAAATAGATTACCAAAGGGATATGACACATTATTTATTCTATTAAACCAAATATTAATAACACTTAAAACACTTTAAACAATCCATAAATTTAATTACTGGAACTTATGTCCTATTGAGATGGTGAGACTATTGAAAAACCTGATTTTCCCATTTTCAGCTATTGTTGGCCAAGAAAAAGTTAAAAAAGCCCTGGTATTGAATGCAATCAACCCCTCCATTGGTGGGGTGCTTATTAAGGGTGATAAGGGAACTGGCAAGACCACGGCAGTAAGGGCCCTGGCAGATCTGTTACCTCCATTAAAGGTTATTAAAGGATGTCCCTATTACTGTGATCCCAATGATCCAGTCTCTTTCTGTGATTCATGTAAGAAAGATGAATCTGGAGAGATCCAGGTGGAAGAGAAGAAAATGAGGGTGGTGGAACTGCCCTTAGGAGCCACTGAAGACAGGGTAGTTGGGTCCATAAACATTGAAAAAGCACTTAGAGAGGGAATTAAATCATTAGAACCTGGTATACTTGCCGATGCAAACCGTAACATTTTGTATGTTGATGAAATAAATCTCTTGGATGATAACCTGGTTGATGTGCTTTTAGATGCTGCTGCTTATGGAATAAACACTGTGGAACGTGAGGGTATTTCCATGGTTCACCCCTCCAATTTCATACTGGTGGGAACCATGAATCCTGCAGAAGGAGAGCTCCGACCACAGTTATCAGATAGAATAGGCCTTCAAATCTCGGTTCAGAGTATCCTTGTTATTGACGACCGTGTGAAGATCATGCAAAGGAGAGAAGCCTTTGAAAAAGATCCAAACACCTTCCGGGAAGAATTCCAGAAATATCAGGACCAGATACTAGAAAATATTATTGAAGCCAGGAAACTCCTCAAGGAAGTTAAGGTTTCACAGGACATGATGAAAGTAATAGCTCAACTCTGTGTAGATATGGGGGTAGATGGTCATCGTGCGGATATTGCTATTTTAAAGACATCAAAAACACTAGCCGCATACTATAAACATCAAGAAGTCGAATATATTGATGTGGAAGAGGCAACAGCCCTGGTTTTAGGTGAAAGATTCCATAAAAAATCTTTGGATGAGGAAAAGATAAAAAAACAAATAAAAAATGCTGTAAATGAACTTTCCAATGAGAATAATGGGGATGATAAAAAAAAGCCCCAGATAAAGTAGAAAGTGAACAGAAAAAGAGGGGAATGAAACTTAAAACCCTTAAAAAGGATGAGCAGACGGTTGAATCTCAGGAAGAAGAGGTTGATGTTAAAAAACTTCTAAAAATGAAGGGGAAAAAGAAAAAACGTCTTTACGGTAAAAGAATTGATTCTAAAACTCAGAAAGGTCGTTATATTAAAAGTAAACTTCCCAAGGATTCTTCGGGGGATATTGCCATTGATGCCACTTTAAGGGCGGCAGCTCTCAGTTCTCATGGTAAAATTAATGTTAAAACTGAGGATTTACGTCATAAAATCCGTAAACATGGTGCTAAAGCATCAATTGTTATGGTGGTGGATATCAGTGGATCCATGTTCTCTGATAGCAAAGCAAACAGGTTGAAAGGGATTTTAAACAGTGTTATTGGGGATGCAAACCGTCATCAGGACAGGATAAGTGTTATTGGGTTTAAAGGACAGGAAGCAGAGATAATTATTCCCACCACCCGTAGGGCCACATCCTTCCGTGAGCAGGTGGACAACATTCAGGTGGGAGGCACAACACCACTGGCTGCAGGGATGAAAAAAGGTCTGGAAATTCTAAAAAAGGAGAAGTTAAAAGCAGAATTTGTACCCCTACTTCTTATACTCTCTGATGGCATGCCCAATATTGGCTTGGAAAAGGGGCCCATGAAGGATGCCCTCAACCTTGCAGAAAAAATTAAAGAAAAAGAAATACACACAGTGGTAATAAACTTTGAACGCTCGGTGCGTTATGGTCATGAAGTGAACATGGAACTGGCCCTGGCTGCAGGGGGACGTTACTATGATCTGGAAGAGTTAAAAGATCCTGGTAGGGTTATTGCACGGATACTGGATCATGAACGTGAAAACCTTTAGCGGGTTGAACTGGTGATTTTCATTCATTTTTTTTAAGAAAGTTCATTTTTATGAATTATTTAATGCTCTAGTTGTACACATAAAAAAAAATATAGAAAAAAAAGTTTATTTAAACAATTTTAAAGGTCTGTAAAATCTGGTTATATGCTTCTTCTGTTTGATTCAATGCAGAAGGAAGACATATATATTCAATGGTGTAATAATAATTGTTTTTTTCAAGTACTGTTGTTTTTTTTGCTATGTTCTGGCTGTAACTTCCCACCTGAAATGCAGTGAAATTGGAAACTCCCACCCTAACTGTGGAAGAGTTACTGATATTGGTGGTCAGAGATGTTGCATTGGGTGTGTTGATTAAGCCTTGTGGTTTTGGTTGCATATTCAGTATAATGAAAGCAGTTTGATCCGGTCCATTGGCACTGGGGAAATTGGCTTTTAATGTAACTTCAGAATAAGTAGTTCCCTGACTGAAGTTTCCAATAACATGATCCTGACTCCAGGCATGAGGGTATTCAAAATACAACTGGCCGTTTTGGAAGCTGTTATTTCCAGATAGGGCCATAGCAACAATAAAAGCCAATAATATCACTAATATAACCACGACTGTCAAAACAAGGTTTTGCCTTTCCATATTTTACATCCCCCTCCATTCATCTTCACATTTCCATAAAATTATATGTATTTCAGTTTTGAAATACCTTTGGATAAAAATTTATGTCATATTGCTTTTCAACAAATTCGCTTTTTTTGACAAAAATAAAATAGGTGTAAAAACATACAATTTACATAAAATAATGGATAGAGTCTCGTTCCCTGATAATTGGAGGATGGGTGATTTTTTTGGCAAAAGAAAAAATTCTCCTGGTGGAGGATGATGGTATTGAAGCCATGGATATTAAGCGCACCCTGGAATCATTTGGTTATGATGTTCCTTATGTTGCTTCTCAAGGTGAAGAAGCCATAGGGAAAACTCTAGAGATCCAGCCTGATCTTATTTTGATGGATATAGTTTTAAAAGGAGAAATAAATGGCATAGATACTGCTTCTAAAATAAAAGAATTATCAATACCAGTAATTTATTTGACTGCTCATTCTGAAGATGCAACAGTACAAAGAGCTAAACTAACTGAACCTTATGGGTATATTATAAAACCATATGACTCTTATGAACTTAAATATGCAATAGAACTTGCTCTTTATAAAAGTAAGATGGAAAAAAAGTTAAGAGAAAGTGAAAGGCGTTACAAGTTTATTGTAGAGGCAGCTAACGAAGGAATATGGAGTATGGATGCTGATTTTAATACCATCTATGTTAACCAGAAAATGGCACAAATGTTGGGTTATACTGTAGACGAAATGATGGGAAAACCAGTAACCACATTCATGTTTGATGAAGATATACCTGATCATCAAAAACGCATGAAAAAACGTTTTGAAGGGGCCTCTGAGAGTTATGAGCGACGCTTCAAGCACAAACAGGGTTGGGAAGTTTCAACTCTTGTTGCTGCCACGGCTTTAATGAATGTTAATGGGAAATTTAATGGTTCATTTGGTATGTTCACTGATATCACCCATCGGAAAAAAGTGGAAAAGCAACTTAACGATAGCCAAAGACAGTTAAATGATATAATTGATAGTTCGCCCATACTACAATTTGTTATTGATAAAAATCACCATGTTCTTTATTGGAACCAGGCCATGGCATCCTACAGTGGAATTTCTCCTGAGGAAATTATAGGTACTGACCAGCACTGGAAGGCCTTTTATAGTGGGAAAAGGCCATGTTTAGCTGATTTAATACTGGATGAGGATATAATAACCATTGATAAATGGTATTCTGGAAAATATGAGGAATCAGAGTATTTAAAAGGAGCATTTGAAGTTGAAGATTTTTTCCCATCGTTGGGGGTAACTGGAAAATGGTTACGATTCACTGCAGCCCCTTTAAAGGATTCAGAAGGAGAAATCATGGGGGCTTTAGAAACATTGGAAGATATAACTCAACGTAAGATGGCTGAAAACGCGTTGAAGGAAAGTGAAGAAAAGTTTAGAGTGTTAGCCGACAATGCCCCAGTATCCATTATTGTTTATCAGAAAAATAAAGCAGTGTATGCCAATGAGTATGCGGTTAAACTAAGTGGGTACAGTAAAGAAGAACTTTTGGCAATGAATTTCTGGGAAGGTTTCCATCCTGATGATCAGAAAATGTTAAAGGATAGAGGAAAGGCAAGATTACGGGGAGAAAAAGTTCCTAACACCTATGAAGTTAAATATGTTACTAAATCAGGTAAAATACGTTACATTGTTATTTCGGCAGGAAGAATTATTTACGGGGGCAAGCCTGCAGTTTTAGCTATTTTGATAGATATAACTGATGATAAAAAAGTGGAAACTAAGCTTAGGCAGAGTGAAGAACGTCTGATGATGGGCATGGACATGGCAAAACTGGTTTACTGGGAATATGATACTCAAAGTGATATGTTCACCTTTGATGACCAGTTCTACGCCCTCTATGGTACAAGTGCACAGATGGAGGGAGGTAACAAGATGTCCTCCCAGGAATATGCCACCCGTTTTGTTCCTCCTGAAGAGCATGCCCTGGTGGGAGGTGAAGTTGCAAAGGCTTTGGAAACTGAGGATCCTGATTATTCCAGCACACTCCAACACAGCATAATACGGGCTGATGGAGAAAAAAGATTTATAATAGTGCGTATAAGAATTGCAATGGATGAAAATGGCCATAAAATTGGAACTAGGGGTGTTAATCAGGATATCACTGAACTGGTACTTGCAGAGGAGAATCTGGCAAGATCTGAAAGTAAATACAGGGCAATATTTGATAATATTAAAAGTGCAGTGGCTGTTTACACTGCAATTGAAAATGGTTCCGACTTCGTATTCAAAGATTTCAACCCTGCTGCAGAAGAAATTGATGAAATTAAGAGGGAAGATGTTATTGGTAGGAAAGTTACTGAAGTTTTCCCTGCAGTTGTGAAATTTGGGCTTTTAGAAACCTTTCAGAATGTTTGGAAAACTGGAAAAGCAGAAAAAAAGCCAATTTCCATTTATGAGGATGAAAGAGTAAGTGGGTGGAGGGAAAACTATGTTTATAAACTTCCATCAGGGGATATAGTTGCTGTTTATGATGATCTGACTGAAATAAAACAGTATGAAGAGGAACTTGAGCAAAATCAGAATCGTTTGAGAAGTTTGGTAAGGATACTTCAGTACCGATCAGAATCTGTGCAGGACTTCCTGGATTATGCTCTTGAAGAGGCCATAAATCTAACTGAAAGTAAGTTAGGATATATTTATTACTACCATGAAGATCGGAAAGAATTTATTCTGAATACCTGGTCAAAGGAGGTTATGGATGAGTGTACCATTACAGATAAACAGTCAGTTTATGAACTGGATAAGACCGGCATATGGGGTGAAGCAGTCCGTCAAAAGAAGCCAATCATTCTAAATGATTTTAAAGTTTTTCATCCACTTAAAAGAGGTTATCCTGAAGGTCATGCCCCTCTCCACAAATTCATGACCATCCCAGTTATTAGCGGTGATGAAATTGTTGCTGTAGTGGGAGTGGCCAACAAAGAGACTAATTACACCGAAACTGATGTTTTACAACTTGAACTTTTAATGGATGCAGTATGGAAGGTTTTGGATAGTCAACGGGCGGAGGAGGCTTTGAAAAAATCTGAAACAAGGTATAGGGCTATTTTTGAAAACACAGGGACTGCCACTGCTATCAGTGAAGATAACATGATTTTATCCCTTGTAAATGAAGAATTCGTCAATCTCACTGGATTTTCAAGGAAGAAAATCGAAAACAAAATGACATGGGCTGACTTTTTTACAGAAGAAGAGTTACCCCAAATGAAGGAATACCACAAACTCCGCAGAATCCAACCTAATGCTGCTCCCAGAACTTATGAGAGTGTTTTGAAGGATAGATGGGGAAATACAAAAGACGTGTATATGAGCGTTACCATGTTACCAGATACTAAAAAAAGTCTGGTTTCAGTCCTAGACATAACTGAAAAGAAACAATCACGTATCAAACTGAGGAGGGAGTTAAAAATTAACCAATCCCTTGCTAATATATACGCACCTCTGATTTCACCAGATACAACCATTCAGGACGTTTCTATTGCTATTTTAAAAGAATCGTTAGCACTATCTGCAAGTGAGCATGGTTTTGTGGCCACAATTGACCCTGAAAACAGGGATATGGTAAATCAAACACTCACCAGAATGATGCCTCAGTGTGAAGTTTATGGGGAGGGTAAAATCCCAGAGGAAATAAGATTCCCCATTGGTCCTGATGGAATCTACCCTGGACTATGGGGGCACTGTTTAAACACAAAAAAATCTTTCTTTACCAATGATGCTGCAAATCATCCCTCTGCAAAGGGTGCACCAGCAGGACATATAAAAATCGAAAGATTTTTGGCGGTTCCAGTGATGGTTGGTGAAAAAATAGTGGGGCAGTTAGCACTGGCAAATCCCGATAGGAATTACATGGATAATGATGTAAACTCCATTGAAAGGATTGCAGAGTTTTTTGCTTTAGCTATCCAGCGTAAGGGGTATGAAGAGAGAATTAGCAAATCTCTTGATGAGAAAGATTTGTTGCTTAGGGAGATCCACCATCGAGTGAAGAACAACATGCAGATAATATCCAGCATTTTAAACCTCCAGTCATTTGCAGTAAAGGATCCTAAACTGTTGGATATTTTAAAACAGAATCAAAACCGTATTAAATCAATGGCCATGATTCACGAAAAACTTTACCAGTCTCACGATTTGGTGGAAATTGATTTCAGTGAATATCTGGAAAGTTTAACTGCAGATATTTTTTACACATATTCAATTAGAGCTGCGGAAATAGATTTTGATTTGGAAATAGATAAAAAAATCATGCTCAATATTGAAACTGCAATACCCTGTGGGTTAATTTACAGTGAATTACTTTCCAACAGCATAAAACATGCTTTTCCCCATGATCAAGGGGGAAAAATTATCGTAGAATTTAAGAGAATTGATGATGAATTAATGCTCAGGGTTAGTGATAATGGTGTTGGTTTACCTGAGGAATTTGATTTCCAGAAAACCGAGACTTTGGGACTTCAATTAATCACTAATCTGGTTAAACAGATAGATGGAATCATAAAACTTGAAAAAACCCATGGTACAGCCTTCACGGTCAAATTCCATGAACTTCAATACAAAGATAGAATGCAGTCTGATTAATGGTTTTTTGCATTCGGTGTATAAAACTAAATACCAGTAATTTTAAAATACATTATTCAAGGTTGTTATTTTGTAATTTGTTAAATGAATTACAATAACCCTAAATTAAAAACCAATTAAATAGCAGTTAAAATCTTTAAATTTTGATTATATGCCTCATAAAGTAGTTATATACCACGCAGAACAGTGTGATCCTAAAAAATGCACCACTCGTAAACTGGCCAAGCTGAACCAGATTCAAATGGTCAGCCGTCTTAACCAGATACCACGAGGGGCTTTAGTATTAGATCCATTCTCAACAAAGTCCGTGTCACCAGAAGACCATGACTTAGTTGTTAAAAAAGGTATCGTAGGGCTTGATTGCTCATGGAAGCGAATTGACAAGTCAGCTGCCATGTTCAGGGTCACTTCGACCCATCGTTCCCTTCCTTTCCTGGTGGCGGCCAATCCCACCAACTATGGTAAACCATGTATACTGTCCACTGCTGAGGCTGTGGCAGCAACCTTATATATAGTGGGGCTTAAAGATAATGCTATTCAGATTATGTCCCACTTCAAGTGGGGACCTCATTTTCTGGAGCTTAATCATGAGCTCTTAGAGGCTTATTCCCAGGCTCGTAGTAGCAGGGAAGTTGTAGATATTCAGAATGAATTCATAGGAGGCTAAATAATGGCTAGATTCGAAGAAGCAGAAAACAGAATATTCAAGATCAAGATTTGTCTCAAATGTAACGCTCGAAACCCACCAACCGCCAAGACCTGTCGTAAGTGTGGATACAAGGGCTTGAGATTCAAAGCCAAAGAACCAAGAGGATAATACTTTTCCTCCATTATTCCACGGAGATGATTTTTCTTCAGGGAATTGGGGGAAACATCCATTTTTTTATTTTATTTTATTCATTCATTGAGTGTTTTATCCACAAAATAACCAATAACCATGTTTAAATACAGTTTTTGATGATATTTGAATATTCATGGTTTTTTTCATATGTTTGTATTATAGGCCGTGATCTTGATGAAAGTTGAAGAATATTTAAGAGAATCCCTGAAGAAGGGGAAGGTTCACCTAACTCTTCTTGATCCAGAGGAACAGGACCCTCAAAAAGCCCTGGAAATCGCTACTGAAGCAGTTGCTGGGGGCACTGATGGTATTATGCTGGGTGGATCCACCACAGATTCCCAGGATCTGGACGCGACTGCAAAAATACTCCAGGAAAACCTGGAAGTGCCCATCATCCTGTTTCCCGGTAACACCACCGGTGTGAGCAGTTATGCTGATGCCATATTTTTCATGAGCTTACTCAATTCAACCAATCCCTACTGGATTATTGGTGCACAGGCACTGGGATCTTCAAAAATTAAAAAGATAGGAATTGAAACTATCCCCATGGGATACGTCATTGTCCAACCTGGTGGAACCGCAGGATGGGTGGGAGATGCTAAATTAATCCCCCGTAACAAACCAGACATTGCCACAGCTTATGCCATGGCAGCTGAGTTTTTGGGAATGAGATTATTCTATCTGGAAGCAGGTTCCGGGGCAGAACAGATAATTCCTGACGCGATGATTCAGAAGGTTAAAATGTTCACCAACCACGTGGTACTTGTTGGTGGAGGTATCCGAACTGGTGAAGATGCCAGAAAAGCAGCCCAAGCTGGTGCAGATATTATAGTCACCGGTACCGTGGTTGAGAACACATCCAATATAAAGGAAAAAATAGCTGAGATTGTGGAAGGGATCAAATCCATTTAAACATTCTTTAATGAATTTTTTTCACCTTATTTTTTTAAAAAAGCACCAATTTATAGAAAATAGTTCAAATCACATTGGATTTTTATTATCTTTTGTATATTTCCTTTTTTTATCATAATTAGTTGGATATTCAATATTAGATTCCAATTGAGGATTTAAGTTAGAGATAAATTGAGGTATTCTTCTAGAACAGTTTTTGGTTTTGATAAATGTTTTAAAATTAGAAAAATTATAATCTGTAAAAGATTATACCATACTTAAGAGGTGAAATTATGTGTGAGTCAAATGGATATGATTTCATAGCGGATAAGTTAAAAGAAAATTTGGGGCTTGAAAAATCTCCAGTAGCCATAAAATTCGTTTTAAGAGAAAAAGATATTCCTGCAGGTGTCCAAAAAGTTGATGAAACATTAAGACATTGTGAACTGGTGCAGAAAGCCAGTCAGGGGGATGTTTTTTATGCTACAGCCGCGGAACAGAAATGTAAAGGAGGGGCAGCTGCTCTGGGTCTTATGGAGCCTCCGGAGAAGATCAAAACCGGAGAATTCTACTATGAATTAGGAAGATTTTCTGGTTTAGGTTCAGCCAAAAAGACCATGGAATCCATACCTAAAATCGATCCCATAATGTATGCTCTGGTATATGCTCCACTGGAGAAGGCTGATTTTGACCCAGATGTTATAGTGCTCATAGTCAATCCTGCCCAAGCCATGAAACTTTCACAAGCTCTTGTTTATACCATGGGTGGGAGAGTGGAAGTGGACTTTGCAGGAATCCAGTCAATATGTGCCGATGCAGTTGCAGGACCATTCACACGCCGCCAGCCCAACATTACCCTGGGATGTTCTGGATCCAGGGGATATGCAGGTATAAAAGATGATGAGGTTATTGTGGGTCTTACAGGGGAAAATATTGGCTGTGTAGTTAATGCATTGGAAAATATGGCTTAATTCTTTTTTTAATCCTTTTTTTAAAATTATTTAATTTCATTTATTTTTTTAAGGTCCTCTAAAACTTTAAGATAATCAGCGTATCGATTTATATTAACCAGTTCTAACTCATTTTGCTCAGGTACAGCAAATAATGACACACCATCAGCCACCATCCTCCTTAAAATAGGATTCAGATTATCTTCCTCACCCTGAAGATACTGTTTAAGAAGTGAACAATGACAGGCAAAGGGCATTCCTAAACCCTTAGCACTATTCAAATACCCGGTTTTACCACGGGCCAGGATTGAAACGGTATTTTCGGGGTCCTGGCTGTTTAAAAGTTGATTGATGAGATTTTCCATAGTTTTTTGAGTTACTGTAGGCTGGTCCCCTGCCAGACAAAGACAGTAATCATATTTGGCATTTAAAACACCATTTAAAAGAGTTTGGGATAATTCCACATTCACCTCAGGATTTTCAATGATATGGAGTCGAGTATCATGTATCTTCTTCAATGCAGGATATAAATCATCCATAAAATGCCCAAGAACAACTATGCACTCATTTAAATCTGTTTGGAGTGCTTTTTTAACGGTAAAATTAATGATAGGGTCTGCATTTATTTTTAGGAGCAATTTATGTTTTAGTTCCATTCCTCTACTTTGAAGATCTTCCCTCATTCGCCTGTTTTTACCCGCTGCAGTAATAATGCATGATACTCCTTTCATGGGAATTCTCCTATATTAAATGAAAAAATGAAGGTTTGAAAAAGGATTTGAACTAGCTCATTTTGACTATTTTGGTGTAAATAACTGTGCTGGAATCACTTCCTTCGGTCCACATTATAATTTTCATAGGGTAATTCTGGCTGTTGTAGACTTTAATTCCCTCTGTGGGGCTAACAGCATATGGAACTGCCAGCTCGCCCCATGCCATACCGCTGGGTAATCCTAGGCCTAGGGATGTAACTGCACCACGTAGTGATCTGGCTGCTGGGCAAACTCCATGGGTTGCATACCCTCCAGTGGAGGTGGCGTTTGGATCACGGATTGATTCGAAACCTATATTCAATTTTCCAGAGGATGAAGTGCCTGGAGGTATAATGGTACCGTCCCATGCTTTGGCAAATTGCTTGGCATTGTAAGCACGAGCAGCATCACCATACTCTGGGTAAGATCCTAAAGATTCGGAGTAGCTGGCTACTATAGTTTCGCTATGAGAACCATTATAAGCCATAATAGGGGAACCAGATGGATAATTTTCCATGTAATTCACCACACTCTGTCCGAAGAATTTCTTTATATTATCGGGTGTAACTTGGTTACGACCATCATTGAACCTAGTCAGGGAATAATCCAGAGTAATGTATTCCCCCGTACTTGCGCTGCTGTACCATTTCTTGGTGGTGGCAACGCTAATATAATCATGAGGAATGCTAGCATTGTTGATATCTGATTCTGAGATCACTTTAACTAAATCGCCGTTTTTCCCACCGTTTCTAATCTCCAAACCATTTGCAGTCTTGACTCCCACGGTGTATATGGTTTTATAACCCCATACAAATGTTTTTGGTGCGGTGACTACCAGTTGCTGGCCCTGAACACTTAAGAAACCAGGGCCTTCAAATCCCTGGGCTATCCCCTGGGGTGATATGTTGGCACCGATAAATTCGGAGATGGGGGTTTCTATTGATCCTGTTATGAGTCCAGTGATAACTTGTAAATAATTCCCGTTCTGGAACAACTTCTCTAAATAGGTAGGATGATATACGAGGGCTACTTTCCTGATTTTAGAATCATCAACCATATCCATACCTGCCACAACTGTGTCACCAATGGCTATTGAAGTGATTTCTTGAGGCTTTTGTGGAGGAACATAACCTTCAATGGTGTCACCAAAATAAGAAAAGCCAATTATTAATATTATCAGAACACCAAAGGCCAGTATGGGATTTAACAAAGATCTGCGCATTTTTTAATCCTCCAATATAGGAATCATTATTATTAATATTCATTATTATTAATATCAAATTATCATTAATGTTATTATCAAACAATCTATTTTGCTGAAATAGCTTCTTTTAGGCTTTCAGTTATTTCTATGATCTTGCACTGTCCATTACCACCGATAAATACTTTATTGTACTTTTCTGAGCACTTGAGTGCGAATTCAACTACTTCATCCACATTGCTAAGGTTATGGATTATTCCGTGGTATTTTTCTTCCTCCAACACCTTTCGAACATCATCTCGAGTGTCATCCAGTCCGGGGAAAATTGCAATGATCTTAGAATTGGTCTTTGAAGCTTCTCTGAAAATATCTAAACGACATACTTCACCTTTACGTGGGGTTCCAAGGATTATAACGGAGAATTCAGCTTCATTAAGCACTGCTGCGGCAGCATCGGCATTATCAGTTTTACCCACCACTATCTGGGAATGGGGAAGATCAATAATAGTGGCCCTCCCTGGCAAAACACTGAATTCCTTAAGGGCGGTTTCAATGATTTCATCAGGTATTTTCATTATTTCGGCAGTTTTTGACGCTGCAGCTGCATTTTCCCGATTAAAATCTCCAAACAAGTTCAATTTATATGGAATCTTGGTGAAGAAATGAGTTTCTGCTGCTTTCTCACTTAAATGGCCTAAACTTTCAGTATTCTCGTTTAAAACAATATTTTTACCCTTCACAAAATTTCCCAGGGATGTTAGGTAGTTTTCAACTGATTTGTGAAATTCAAGGTGATCTCTACCGACATTTGTCACTACAACCAGGTCAAAGTCAAAAGTATGATTGCAGAAGTCTAGAGTCATATCACAGACTTCTACCAGAAGGATATCATAATTACCAGATGCAGCTTCTAAAATGACTTCTGTGTAACCCTTAAAACCTCCTCCTGCGTTTCCACCAATGAGAACTTTCATGCCTGCTTTTTGTAGTATGCTGGCAATCATCATGGTAGTAGTTGTTTTGCCATTGGTGCCAGTTACGCCTATGGTAAATAAAGAGCGATGGGAAGTTAGAATATCTGATAAAAGTTTATTTTCAGACTTCAATTTTCCAAAAACAGGATTATTCCATAATCCTGGGCTTAAAACAACTGCATCTGCTTTTTCTATTTTTCCAAAATCATGAAATCCCCTATCTACATCCAGGTTTTCATATGGCTTTAATTCAATATCTGTATTAATATCTGAAGCATAAACTTTATAACCGCGATTAAGGAGAGATTCAACGGCATTAATGCCTTCTACACCTAACCCAACCACAGAAACATCCATTTTAATAACCATTACCTGATTTTCTAAAAGTGCATCATTTATCATATGCCTAAAAATAAGTTGATACTTGACATATATAACTATAACTCTAGTACTCTCCTTCCCTTTTGAATAATTATTTCAAGGGAGTATAAGGTTATTTAAGGTTGGATAGGCATTTTTATTGGAATAATAGTTTTTTTTAATCTTCAATTTTCTAAAATAATCATTTTAAAACAAGTAATAATTGAGGTTGTTGTGTTTTTTAGATGATGTTTATTATTAGATTGTTTGTGTATTTTGATTCATACTAAAATTTTAATGTAATACTTCCCATAACCATATAACAGTATCAAACCTTATATTTCAAAACAGCATATCTTGAAAAAAAACTAATGGTAAAGATGTCCTTTAATATATTTTATAAAAGTCATTAACCGATTTTAATTGATGAATAGTACTCATATAAGTCGGTATTAGAGTATTAGGTGTCACTAATGAGCACAATGAAAGACCTCTCCAAGGAAATTGTAAAACGTATTGAAAACATAGCACAACCTGTAAAGATAATGCATGTCTGCGGATCACACGAACACACCATAATGCAGCACGGTATAAGAACCCTGTTACCTCCAGAGGTGGAAGTGGTAGCTGGGCCAGGATGCCCAGTATGCTGCGTACCCGCACGTGAAGTAGAAGAATGCCTCCAGCTGGCCAAACAGGGAGTCACTATTGCCACATTTGGGGACATGTTAAGGGTCCCGGGTGGATCAGGATCCCTGGCCGAGGCAAAAGCAGAAGGTGCTGATGTAAGGATAGTTTATGGGGTAAATAATGCAGTGGAACTGGCTCAAAAAATTGATAATGAAGTGGTTTTCATGGCTGCAGGCTTTGAAACCACGGCGCCAACCACTGCTGCGGAAATAGTTGCAGGTCCACCTGAAAACTTCTCAGTCCTGTCCTGTCATAGGATGATACCTCCAGCACTTCAGTTTTTAATAGAATCCGGCGAAGTGAATCTCAACGCCCTCATAGAACCAGGCCATGTTTCCACCATCATCGGAACTCAGCCTTATGATCTTTTCTCAGAAAAATATGGAATCCCTCAGGTGGTTACTGGTTTCAACCCGATGGACGTGCTCATAGCGGTGTACCTGATTTTAAAACAGCTTCATGAAGGTAAAGCACTAGTTCAAAATGAATATAAACGAGCAGTCCGTGAAGAAGGTAATTTAAAAGCCCAAAAACTCCTTGAAGACGTGTTCTACATCACTACCAGGGAATGGAGGGGTTTCCCACCCATACCTGACTCAGTTATGGAGATCAAAGATGAATTCAGTGATGTGAATGCCCGGGAGAAATTCGACATCGAAGTGGGCAGTATTCCTGAAGTAGTTTCTGGTTGTATCTGCGGAGCCATACTCCGGGGAGTGGCCCGTCCTGAAGACTGCAAACTCTTCCGCAAGGAATGTAACCCCACCAACCCCATTGGAGCCTGTATGGTTAGTAAAGAAGGAACCTGCAACATCGCTCATCGATATGGTTCATTTTAATTTAATCAAATCCTTGAATCAAATGGAAATCAGGGGTTTACTCATTTGGTGATCTGGAGTTCATATAATTCAAGTAATTTGGTGATGAATGAATAAAAACTGGTGAAATGATTTGATCAAAGCAGTAGCAGTAGATGTTGATGGAACCATAACCGATGGTAAGAGAAGATTATGTTGCAGTGCAATGGAATCAATCCGTGCTGCAGAAGAAAGTGGCATACCAGTTATCATCGTCACCGGTAACATTCTCCCCGTTACCAAAACCCTTTCCATATTCATTGGGACTTCCGGTGGGCTGGTGGCTGAAAACGGAGGAGTCATAGAATCATCCAGTGGTAGGATGGTCTTGGGAGATATTCAAAAGTGCAAAGAGGCTTATGAATTTTTAAAAGCCAAATACCCCATTGAAAAAGTGGATTTTTCAGATCAGAGGATTTCAGAAATTGCATTTTACAGGACTATTCCCGTGAAGGTGGTTAAAGATACACTGGAAGATTTTGATGTGAGAATATACGATACCAAGTTTGCACTGCACATCACGGATCCTGCAGTGGACAAGGGTACTTCACTGGTTCGTGTGGCTGGAGATATGGGTATCCTGCCAGGGGAAATCCTGGCAGTGGGAGACAGTGAAAATGACCTGGAATTTTTAAAAGTTGCCGGATTAAAGGTAGCAGTGGCCAACGCAGCCCCTGAACTTAAAGCTACTGCAGATTATGTAACTCAAAAACCATATGGAGATGGAGTAAAAGAGGCGTTAGAGAGGTTTTTATCATGATGAACGATTTAGCTAACCATGCACTGGATCATGCCATTAAAGGCGCTGATCAGGCAGAAATATATGTTGGAATCACAGATAGTGTGGATGCCACCATCCAAAATGATCAGGTGGACTTTGCCAAGGAAGCATACTCCTTGGGTATGGGTATCCGTGTTATCTGTGATAATAAAATGGGCTTTGCATACACCACGCAAACTGAAAAAATAACCGAAACAGTGGCCAGGGCCATTTCCAATGCCCAGGCCAACCAGGTTGATGAGAACTTCGCATTCGCATCTAAATCTGATTATCCCACAGTTAAAGGTGTTTTTGATAAAAAAATCAGTACTCTTGAACTGGAAGACACCATTGAACTGGGAAAAACTATGATTGACACAGTTCTGGAAAACAAGTGCCAACCAACCTCTGGTGGGGTCTCAGCAGACTGCTCTAAAACACTGATCATCAACTCCGATGGTGTAAAATGTGAGGATATCTCCACCTACTTCTCGGGCTTCATAGCAGTGAATGTCCCCGATGGTGAGGGGGTTTCCACTGCCAGTGAATCAGATTCATCCCGAAAA
Source organism: Methanobacterium sp. Maddingley MBC34 (assembly GCA_000309865.1). Classification (NCBI taxonomy): domain Archaea; kingdom Methanobacteriati; phylum Methanobacteriota; class Methanobacteria; order Methanobacteriales; family Methanobacteriaceae; genus Methanobacterium; species Methanobacterium sp. Maddingley MBC34. The sequence goes on from AMGN01000004.1 coordinate 146,350, forward strand.
CTTGACATAGATCCAGAGAAAGTTGCAAGTAGGGCGTGTGAGGTTGCTTTAAATTCAAGGGGTGGTAAAACAATAGAAACCGGTGACATGAAGGTTTTGATGGATCATCATGCTGCAGCAGGTCTTCTTTCCACATTTTCCCAGGCAATTAATGGGGACAACGTCCAGAGGGGTAGGTCAATCTACGTTGATAAAATTAATACAGAGGTTTTATCACCCTCCCTGAACATCTACGATGATGGAACCATCAAAGGAGGTCTTTACTCTTCTCATGGTGATGGTGAAGGAACACCTAGTCAGAAAACAACCATAATTGAGAATGGAGTTCTTAAAAACTTTTTATATGACATACACACGGCTAAAAAGGGAAATGTCGATAGTACGGGTAATGGAATGCGTGCTTCATTCAATGACATGCCTGCGGTGAGTTTATCAAACTTCATTCTAGATTTTAAAGATTTTGAAGAACTTTCAGAAATCAAAGAGGGATTGTTAGTCACTGATGTTCTGGGGGCGCACACTGCCAACCCCATATCTGGAGATTTCTCGGTAGAAGCCATGAACGCATTTAAAATCGAGAAAGGAGAACTAGCCCATCCAGTTAAAAATGCAATGCTCTCTGGAAATATATTTTCCATACTGAAAGATTCAAAGGCAGCTTCTGAAAAAACCCGCCAACTAGGGCCTTTCATAGTACCACCTATAACTGTGTCCAGTTTACGTGTTGTGGGCCAGAAATAATTTGAAGGACCAATTGCACTTCAAATGAGTTATAATAGTATAAAATCACCCATTCCTGTTAAAATAAAAAAATGTGATGATTAGAAGTAGTTCGAAGGGATTCTTATGGAAAAAAATGAAGAAAATATACCTGTTTCAGCTGATGAAATATTCAATGATATTAAAGGGGATTATCCAGATGTGGAGAGGGTAGTTATGGAAGATGAGGAGACTACAGCTTTCTGCATCTACGCCTCGGACGATGTTCTCTGGAAAATATTTGAGGACTGGATGGAACTGGTTACCAGCATCGAGTTTAACGCCGGAACTAATGAAGAACATTATTTGAAAGTAATGCCTTAATCAGTTCTTAATTGGTTTACGGTTGGTAAAAATTCAGTTATTAAATGGTTTTAAGAAATTCTAGTATGGCATTTACGGTTTGATTCTGCTGCTGGTCCCGGGTAATGGTACTGTTGTTATCTCCTGATTGAGTACCATAATCCCCAAAGTTGAAATGATTCCCTCCTTGAATGGTGATGAAGGTGGTGTTTTTGGGGAATTTGTTGAGATTACTGGAGACATCATCAGCGTTGGTCAAGCCATCTAGGGAACCCCTAATTGACAGTGCCTTAAATGTGGCGTTTGAGGCGTTGGTTGAAGGGTAACTGGCCATATATATTACTCCTTTTATTTTATCCTGGTGGTTTACAGCATAATCCGATGCAAAAACACCACCCAGGGAATGACCACCAATAACCCATGAACTTATCTCTGGATGATTTCCAATCACATCATCTGCTCGGTTAACTCCGAAAAATGCCAGGTTAAATGGCATTTTCACAATTATGGTGGTGTAACCATTTTCAGCCAGTTGAGATGCTATTACTGAGTAAGATTCCGCTTGAACTTTAGCCCCGGGATAGATTATTATTCCGGTGGTGCTTTTGTTGGCAGTGGGAGTGAAGGTAATCGAATCATCAGCATTCAACACAGTATAAGAGTCAGTTGAGTTTAGAGCATTTAAGGCCCTATTTTCAGCATGATAATAATCAGAAACGTAATAGGTGAAAGCAGCTGCACCAATTATGATTATGGCTAAAATGATTATCAAAATTAGTTTCTTTTTTGATTTTAATATTTCCATAAAAGGCCATCCTCTTATTTAAGGGTTATTAAAATATCTGATTTATAATCATCTCTAAAAATGAAATAATATCTGATTTTTAGTTTTCTAACCAGATATTATTCTAAATATTTTTCCAGGAATATTCCTTTCTTCTAACACATATTATCTTGTGTGCCATGTTTAGGGTGCAAATATGCCAATGAATGCCAACCAGGCCAGGGCAGTTTTGGCAATCAAACTGAGGATTATGTAAACCCGTTCACCGTAGAGATAGTCTTTCCATTTACCCACACCCTTGTACTGCAGTACCATGTTAATGGAGAAAGTGTTGAACATGATGAAGTAGATTAACAGTATGGCATAGACAAATGTGGGTGGGTTAGTTTCGGTGGATCCCAGTGCCGCTATGAAATATGCTGCCAGAACTATCCACGGGGTGAATCCTGCAAGAGCTCCCAATAGATAGGCGGACCAGTCAGTTGCTTTGGTGTAAAAATTGATCTTTTCCATTAAAAAGCCGCACATGATCATCACAGCATTCAGGACGAATATCATCACCAGTGACCATAGATCCCATACTCCCACGAAGGTGGCTATAATAACCAGCATGATGGAGCTGGAGAAGAAGTATTCATACCACCTGTAAGGGTTCATACCCTTCTTCAGGTTCTCATTGTAATTTTTATTCTTTACAAAGGCAATGGTAAAGTGTGCAATGGCCGAAATCAACAGGAATGAAGCAAGTATCACTCCTAAATAGCCAACTGTGAATGCAACTGTTGGATCCGGTGCGATCTGAAAAGCCGGAGGTGAAAGTGATATTATTTTAAATTTAAGATAAAAAGTGTAGATATTCTGGGTCCAGGTCAACCACAAACCCAGGGCAATCATGATCAATCCCTGTATAAGGTGCAGTGAACCGGCACCTATGTTAAGTTTCCTCAACCCCTCAAAGGTTATTGGTGACTGGGCAATAATCTCTATTCTCTTGTCATTATCCATTAAGATCCCCCCTTGTGATTAAACTATATGTTGGACAATATTAATTAAATGATGTGTGCAATGAAACTTGTTTAAAAAGAATAATAGGATACACATCAATTACATCCTCTTGTCCTATTTTTCCAATTGAACATTTTCTCCCATTCCACAATTCTCCTTATTTCCACTGGAAAAGGATTTATGTATGTTTAGATAAAATAATAATCACAAATCTTATGGAATTGAATATAATGGTTTATATTTGTACAATAAAACCCAATTGAAAATCGCAATTCAACACTTCAACATATTTGGATTATTAAAACGAGGTTCAGGATGATATGTGAAAGTTGTGGTGCTCGAATAGGGAAGGGGAAGAGTTACTGTCCTAACTGTGGTCGGGACATATTTAACTCTGGGCACAAACCTCTGCAGAAGAAGTACCTGAGGGGAGAATACTTGCAAAGGGATGAAAGTTCATCAGAGCCCTACTACTTAGAAGAGGAAAACCTTTCCAAGGACACACATCAAAAAGAACCATATCAGAATTGGGATGATTATGATAAAGATCCTTATAAAGATTATAAGCAAAATAAGGATGATATTAAGATAAATAAACAGGATACGGATTATAACCGTGGATATGATCAAAAGAGTGACTATAATCAGTATAAACATGATGAAGTTCGTGATCAAGGTCATGGTAATGATAAAAGTTATGAGAGGGGTCGTGATCCAGAAAGGGGTTATAATAAAAGATATAATAAAAAGAAGAGTTATAATAAAAATTATGACGGGGATGGTGGCTATGATAATAGATACAATAAAAATAAAGGGTACAAGCGGAACTACAATCCAGAAAATTACCATAAGAAGGGCAAGCCAGTGAAAAGAGGATATGACCTAGATGCCTATTACGGAACCGAAGAAAAAAAGAGTTCCATATGGAAAACTGTTATCCTATTTTTGATATTGGCCTTACTTATGGGTCTGATAATGGGATTCATTTTCTTCTCAGCCAAAATCCAGAATATAATTTAACATCTTAATCAATTTAACATCTAATAAATTTAACATCTTAATCATCTTTTTATTTTTAGAAATGAAACATCATGTACATAAAAAACAATCAAGATGGGATTATGAATGTTTTAATAACTGGTCCGCCGGGTGTTGGTAAAACCACTCTTTTAAATGAAATAAAAAATAAAATCAGGGATCAGGGCTATTCTGTTGGTGGAATGTACTGTCCAGAAATAAGAGAAGAGGATCGTCGAACTGGTTTTAATATCATTGATATTGCTTCCAGACGGAAAGGAATCCTGGCAAGTACACAAAACACTGAAGGGCCAGCTGTGGGTAAATATAAAGTTAATTTAGATGACATCAGGGATGTAGGTGTTTTAGCCCTGAAAAATGCCCTGGAAACATCAGATTACATTTTAATTGATGAAATTGCGCCCATGGAACTGGCAAGCAGTTCATTTTCCCAGACAGTTTGGGAGGTAATGGAAAGCCAGAAACCAGTCATTGCAGTTATTCATCAGCGTTCCAATCACCCGTTTATTTTAAAAGTTAAAAGTAGGGAAGATGTCCAGATTTTTAATTTAAACCAAGAAAATCAGGATTGTCTGTTAAAAAAGATTTTAGAACTTTTAGGAATAAATAACTAGTACTATAATGGGATATAACGAGAGAGAATTGATTATAATCCATTATAAAAAAAAGATTCACTTAAAAAAGGGAAAGTAAAGTGAATATGATATTTAAGTGGTTTAGTTAAGAATTTTCTCCTAAGGGTTAAGTAAAAAATCTCCCCTTTCAATCCTATTTTTAAGTTCTCTGGCCAGTTCACGGGCTCGTTTAATATCTGACTGGCGACAGCTCACTTCCAACTCTTTTAAGTGACCTTCCCAGTCCATCATGACATGTCCTCGTTCCATCTGGAAAGTGCCAAAGGGACAGGAGTAGGCGCACATTCCACAACCGAAACAACGAATCTGGTTCAGTTCATGGTTCTGGAAGGCCCTGGTGGGGCATCTTTCTTCAACTAGGCAGGTTCCACATTTCTGACATAATTCTTTCTCATAGGTTGGTCGTTCATCACTATCTCTCCAGATTCCGTAGTTTGTCTGGCTTAAAACACTATGACGGCCCATAATATCTGCAATTGGCAGTGGAATGTCCTCATTTTTGATGAAAGTTTTCTGGAGGATTTCATCATCCATAATGGGTATGGCTGTAGCCACGCTGTTGTAAACTTCTGGCCCGGCTCCGGTACGGAAGCCACCCAGATAATGGGGATCCATATCCTTCATATCTGCAGTTATCATCATATTTGGCTTTTCAGGACGGCTACGGGTCCCAGTGCTGATGAACAATCCTTCAGAGTTATTTATAAGCAGCCGGGTTCCTTTACGTATGGAATTTAATTGGGGGTCGTTTTGTAGTGGGTTAAGCTCACCACAACCTGAAAAAGAAATTCCCTTAAGGTTCCCCTCCATGTCCACTGCGTTGAATATGGATGAAACAGAGTCTGGGCCTGGATTTATGAATGCAGTGTAATTTTTAAAGGCAAAACGGGTTCCGATCATCTGGGCGGTTCCAAAGTCATTCAAAGTGACTGTTGATTTTATGATATTTCCAGCTATATCTTCCACTTTGATTTCAATTTCTTCACCCCTGAGCAGGTCCTTAAAGAGGAACCCTCCACCATACTGGGGGTCAGTTATGCTGTGTGAAGTTCCGTAAATCATGAGATCCACAGAACCCAACCATTCGTTGGGGCAGGGTCCAGGAAATCCTGGAATACCGTTTAAGGTGATTTTCCTGGCTTTCTTGAATGAGCCGGGTTCACCAACGGGTAAATGGAATATGGCTGCAGTTCCGGACATGATACCACAGGTACCAGTGGTCACCACATCAACGTCTTCCACAGTGGGTTCTTCACCATCCATAACCAGTCGGGTTACTTCCTCCGCAGTTAGGATTGTGGCTTCACCTTTTTTGATCTTCTGATTTATATCATGGATACTTTTTTTTTGAATATTTTTTTTCAATTAAATTCACCTTTAAAAAAATCCAAGCAAATGTAAAATGATTTTGTATAATATTCTATCATGTTATAATGTTCAGATATTGTAAGTTTATCCAAATCCATTAAGGTTTTTCTGGGCCAGTTTGTCCTTCACAGTGCTGCGTGCAAATTCCAGGGCTTCTGAGATTTTATTTACATCTCGACCTGCACCCTGGGCCAGGTTAGGTCTGCCACCACCTCCACCACCCATTATGGCAGCAGCTTCCTTGATGATCTCGTTGATTTTAATTCCTCGATCCATAGCTTTTCTGGATGCAGCACCGGCAATTTTACCTTCCCCGTTACCCAGGACAACCAGATCCACTCCTCCCTCCTCGATGAGTTGGGTGACCATTTTAACCAGTTCACCAATATCTGCATCCACTTTATCTGATAAAAATGATAGAGAGTTGATTTCTTCGGTTTGATTAACCAGTGATTCGGTTTTAAGCTCAGCAATCTGTTTTTGCAAACGTTTAATATCATTCTTGAAGGCCTTCCACTCGGTGAAGAACCTTTCACTGGTCTTGGGAAGCTGGTTTGCCTCCACTTTAAACACGGCAGCACTGTCATGTAGGAGAGCATCCTTGGTCTGCATGGATTCCACTGCTGCAACACCCGCGGAGAACTCCAGGCGTTCCACTCCATCCTGGATCCTTTCAGTTCTGTTGATTTTTATGAGGCCTATCTGGCCGGTGTAGTCACAGTGTGTTCCTGCACAGGCCTGAACATCCACTCCAGGGATTTGAACTACCCGGATGCTTTTTCCAGGCACAACACCTCCCTGGTATAATATGAATCCGTATTTTTTTTCGGCATCAGTACGATCCATCCACTCTGTCTCGAGGGGAATGTTTTTCATCACCCAACGGTTAGCCATGAGTTCGATCTTGTGGAGTTCTTCTTCACTGATGCGCTGGTAATGTGATAAGTCTATACGGGACTTTTTAACACCCTTCTGTGCTCCAGCCTGCCAGATATGGTCTCCAAGAATTTTCCGGGCTGCTGCCACCAGAAGGTGAGTTGCGGTGTGGTTACGGGCCAGTGCAATTCTACGGTTCCAGTCAATTTTTCCTTTAAGGGTTGACCCGGTGCGGTGTTTGAGTTTTTCCAGTTTTTCCTCTTCCACCCGGTGCAGTACAATTCCATCCAGCTTTTCAGCATGTAATACCTTGATCTTTTCTTCACCAGTATCCAGGTAACCTGTATCTGAGGGTTGTCCCCCTCCTTCGGGGTAGAATATGGTTTGATCCAGTATTATGTTGTTCTGGTATGATCCCATGTATCTGGCTGTGAATTCTGTTTCCTGTGGTTCGTCGTAGAACATGAGGTTGGTTTCTGGGAAGTCCAGTTCAACTGGTGTTTTTTCTTCCACAACTTCTTCAGAGTGCTCGGCTGCTACCAGAGTGTAGAAATTATCTGGCACATTAACATTGAAGTCTAGTTCCCTGGCCACTTCCTCCACAGTGTCCGGGGGCAGTCCCTGGGAATCATAGAGTTTAATGAGCATGTCCAGGGGCATTTCGTCCTTTTTATCCTTTTTAAGGTATTTGATGCTTTTTTTAACCATCTGGTGTCCTTTTCGGATGGTTTTTTGATATCTTTTTTCTTCAAGTTCAATTACCCGTAAAATGTGCTCCTGGTGGTTGCGGATCTCAGGATAGGTCTGGGAGAGGAAGTTCAACTGGATGTTCATGATGTTTCCCAGGGATTCCTTAAGTCCTAATTTTTTTATGAAGCGTATGGTTCGGCGGAGGATTAAACGAGCTAAATAACCTTCCTTAACATTGGAGGGAATAACACCATCAGCCAGCATAAAGGCCAGGCATCGGGTGTGATCAGCAATAACGTAAATAGCTTCCATGGGTTCGGTGGCTTCTTTCAACTCTTCCACGGTGATTCCCAATCTCTCTGCCACCCTGCTGCGCAGCACTTTCAAATCAGCAATGTCCTCAATGTCCATCATCCCTGCTACCTGGGCGTTTTCACCCAGGATGTGATGGTTGAGTTCTACTCCGGCCATTTCCCTTAATTCCTCTATGACCGGTCCAAAAGATGCATCATAGGCAGTGGGTGTGCCCTGGCTTATCCAGGCGAATCTTTCCAGACCGTAACCAGTGTCCACAATCTTCAAGGGAATTTCTTCCTTTTCCCCTCCAGGCAGGGTGCGGTACTGTATGAAAACCAGGGTGGCCAGTTCCACTCCCCTCACGCAGACTTCATAACATGGTCCGGAGTTACCTCCACCTTCCCACCATGATTCAATGAAGGTGATCTCTTCTCCATTTATTCCCAGGTGAGTTATAAAATCATGACAGTATTTAACTGTCTCGTCTTTCCAGTAAATTTCATCATCTGGAGAATTAAAGGCATGGTGTGCACCCATGGTGAAACAGGTCATGTGTCTACCGGTGCGCCCTACATTATCCACGTCATTCAAACGAATGGAAGGTTGGGCCACTACCAGTGGATTGGCAGGTGGTTTAACCTGTCCAGAGGTTACCCATGGCTGGAAATTGTAGATGGATGCCCCTACCAGGAAAACATCATCTCTCCATCGTTTGGCCAGGACAGGGTATCTTCGAATTGGTGTGTGGCCCCTTTCCTGGAAGAAACGCACGAAAAGATCATGTATGGAGAATAAATCGTATTTTTGTGGTGTGGCAGGATTACCAATGAATTGGTATTCATCACAGGGTGCATCGCCACATGTTTCACGTTCACCAATGGACCAAAAATCATTTC